>JAITWU010000060.1 GCA_031285115.1 Azonexus sp.
GTGCGCGCCGCGCGCCAATTCTGGAATCCCGTCTGGGTCATCGTCGATGGCAGCGACGACGGCAGCGCCGAAGGTTTGCGCCAAATGGCGGCTGCCGACGACGGCTTGCGCGTGTGGACGCTGCCGGTCAACCAGGGCAAGGGCGCTGCCGTGCTGCACGGCCTTGATGAAGCGGCCCGCGCCGGATTCAGCCATGTGCTGACGATGGATGCCGACGGACAACATCCGGCGGAAAAAATCGGCCAGTTCATGCAGCTTTCCCAAGACCACAAGGACGCGATGATCCTTGGCCGCCCCGCCTTCGACGCCAGCGCCCCGCTGCTGCGCGTGCGCGGACGGCGCATCTCCAACTGGTGGGCCAATCTCGAAACGCTCAACGGCGGCATCGGCGGCGGTATCGGCGACTCGCTGTTCGGCTTTCGCGTCTATCCGGTCGCCCCCCTGCTCGCCATCATGCGCCGCCAACGCTGGATGCGCCGTTTCGATTTCGACCCGGAAGCGGTCGTCCGCCTAAGCTGGCGCGGCGTGCCAGCGATCAATGTGGACGCGCCGGTCAAGTATTTCAGCGCCGCCGAAGGTGGCGTCTCGCATTTCAATTATCTGCGCGACAACGCGCTGCTGACTTTTATGCACATCCGCCTGCTGGCCGGGTTTATATGGCGCTTGCCGCTGCTGGCGTGGCGGCGGCGCAAGGCGTGAAAACTTGTGCCGTCACGCTTGCCCTACGGCGCGGGTTCGGGGAACTGGTCTGCCGATATATCCCATAACCAACCCATAACATCGCTACCCAACGAAGGCGCTATGCGGTCAAAAGCGGCGCATCCCGTCTTGAAGCGGGTCGAGTCGTACAAGACGGTCGAGTTAATGATGGCGCCTGCCTTCAGGATGTCTACCCGCGCCTTGACTTCCTTGTTACCGAACCAGCCTGTATCGGCAAAGCCCGTCGCTGCGGTGATGGTGAGCCGGATAATCGTGTGGTCGTCTGCTTGCTCTGGCGCTGAACCGGATGGAATGGTGCCGAATTTGTCCTGTATCTTTGCCAGCGTGACCCTGCCAAGATTTTTCCCGAAGTCACACTTTTTCTTTATCTCATCAGGAATAGCTGTCGCAGGGTCGATCATTGCCGGTGTTTGCAGGAAGTAATGTTCTTTGGCGAATGCTTCCAATGCGGGCTTATCTTTAACAATGGGACAATATTTTGCCGGTGTCGTTACTTTCACCTGCTCATGTTGATGCTCACCCAAGGGATATACGTCAATCTTGCAGCTAGACACGCTTTCTTCGGAATATATCGCCTCGTAGTCCACGTCTTTTTTGGGAATAAAGGTCACTGTTGTCTGGCACCTGTCGTATACCGGTACGTCCGAATAAGAATCACAAACCGGCCAGCAATAACCAGTGTCTTGTTCGCAGCGGGTGGCAGTGCATTCAGTTACACGTCGTCCTGTATCATGATCAAACCCATATACGTTCAAACTAATCGGTTTTCCAGCTTCGACATAGAATTCAGCCTTCTTCTCCGCTGATGCGCGACCAGATGGCATGCCCAGTGAGCGACCAAAAAGTTTGCCACCAGAACCGTAACCCAATGGATCCCAGTCAAGACACTCTTTGGGAATTACAGCAAAAGATACACCGCCGACCATACGCACCCTGGCGCGATCACCATCTGTAGGTTCTGCATAATAGGTGGGAATGAAGGAGTTACAAGAACAAAGCAAAAAAGCAACGGACATCCAGAGGAGTTTTTTCATATCACCTTGTTTTCGATATTCGCAGACTTTGAAGCCCGCAGTTTTCTCAACGCTCAAAAGGGATAACCCGCGCAGACTACGCCGACCTTGAGTTTGAGGCCACTCGCGCAATCGAGCGTAATTTCCGCTGGCTTGCCCGTCGCCAAAGCCGCCAGCAGGGGCAGTGACCGCGCTGCCGGGGAATCGAGGCGCAGTTTTTCCAGATTTTCGCTGCTATCCATGCGCGTTGTGTTTGCTGCGTCAGTGTTTTCAAGTGCCAGCGACAACTGCGCGAAGCTGCCCTGTGGCTCTTTAGCCAAAACCAGCGCCATGCCAAAAGCGTGATTGGCTGGCATGGCCTGATGCAAAGGTTCAGGAACCGGTGTATCGAAAACCGCCAGCAATACCGGCAAGCCTTCTATCGTACATTGCGCTGCCGCTTCCATCAACCCGGCAGCCACACTGTAGTCCCAGGCGCATAAACAGGTCGATGGCTGCATCGAAGCCGCGCCGATGCTCCAGTAACCGGCAGCGGCGTTGTGCACCGAGTTGTGGAAATTCGTCGGCGAGACGAAGCGTTCCGGCGTTGCCAATGCCAGACAGATGTTGTTGATCGTGTTGGTATCGCCATTCGATGAAGCGAAAACCAGCGCGACATCCTGCGCGCTCAATCCGGATCGTTGCAACGCCGCTTGCGCCACATCGACCGCCAAACGCACCGTGGCACTGGCGCGTCGGCGTTCGACGGCGGGCAGCAACGCGCCCTGCGGCTTCGGCTCAAAATCGGCTTGTAACGGCGCGCTCATTGCCAAATGGTTGCGTAGCGTTTCCCAATTCTCGAAACCGGCGCTGCATGCGGCGATGCCTTTCAGATACACATTCATCGCGCCGCTCCCAAAATCAGCGAGGCATTGCTGCCGCCAAAACCGAAGGAATTACTGAGGACGCGGCGGACGGGCTGGTTGCGGTTGGCGAGCAGCACCTTCATGGTGAATTCGGGATCGACGGTGACGGTATTGAGACTCATCGGCAGCAAGCCTTCACGAATGGCGAGAGCGGCGATCACCGCTTCGGTGATGCCCGCCGCGCCCAGAGTGTGTCCGGTCCAGCCCTTGGTCGAACTGCACGCGACGCGGTTGCCGAACAGCGCCGCCACCGCGAGATTTTCCGCCGCGTCGTTGGCGCGCGTCGCGGTGCCGTGCAGGTTGATGTAATCAATGTCGGCGGCGCTGAGTCCGCCGCGCTCCAGCGCCCGCGCCATAGCGAGCCGCGCCCCGGCGCCTTCCGGGTGCGGGGTGGACATGTGGTAAGCATCGCTGCTTTCGCCGTAACCGAGGAGGCAAATGTCGCCAGCGCGGCCATCGGTTTTTTCCAGGAGCGCGAAACCCGCCGCTTCGCCAATGGAAATGCCGTTACGCCCGGCGTCCGCCGGGCGGCAGGGCGAGGTCGAGACGATTTCGAGCGAGGAAAAACCGTACAGCGTGGTAAAGCACAAACTATCGACGCCGCCAACCACGGCGGCATCGCACAAGCCGCACGCGATCAGGCGGCTTGCTGAAGCAAAGACTTTGGCGCTGGAGGAGCAGGCTGTCGAAATGGTAAAAGCCAGTCCCTGCAAGCCGAGATAATGGCAAACGAAATCGGTGACGGAATAATTTTCGTGCGTGGTGCGGTAGTGAAAATCCGGCGGCAGCTTTCCCGCCGCGTCGCGTTGGCGGTAGGCGAGTTCGGTCGACAGAATGCCGGAGGTGCTGGTGCCGATGATGACGGCGACGCGATGCGCGCCGTAACGCTCCCGCGCCTTGGCAACGGCGGCGGCAAAGCCGTCGGCGGCCAGCCCGAGCATGGCGAGACGGTTGTTGCGGCAATCGTATTCACTGAGACGGGCAATCACCGGCTCATCTTCAACGCCTTCGACGCGACCGATCCAGGTTGTCAGCGCCGCATCCATGAGATCGCAAGGCCGCAAGCCGGAGCGGCCCTCGCGCAGCGCGGCGAGCGTCGGCGCGAGACCGCGCCCGAGGGCGTTGACAGTGGTGTAGCAGGTGAGGGCGAGAGCTTGCATGGCGTTTCCTGCGGGGGAGCCTCGCGGATTTTACCGGAGGTTGATGGACCTTGAGACATCCCCCGGTTGAATCGGGTAAACTGGATAATCCGGTCGAGGGGCCGAAATTCCACACAAAACCGCGCAGCAAAACCGATTGGGAGAAAACTTGCATGGATGACAATCTGGCGATATTGAAAGAGTTTCTCAGCACGCATGTCAAAATTCAGCCGGAGGAAACCCTGACGCCCGAAACACGGCTCGACAGCATCGGGCTGGATTCTCTGGGTTTACTCGAACTGGTGTTCGAGATCGAGGACAAACACGGCATTCACCTGCCCGAAGATGTGCCATTGCCTGAAACCGTCGGGCAATTGATGACGCTCATCGAAAAATACAAACCTGCCGCGACGAATGAATAAACCGGCGCTTCGGAGAGTCGCAGTGACCGGCGTCGGGCTGGTCAATCCCTTTGGCGACGACAGCGGCGACAGTGATGGCAAGCGCGACAGCGCGGCGGATGACTTTTTCCGCCGCATCATGCAGGGCGAATCCGCTGTCCGCCTGTACCGCCATCCACTGGCCAATGAACTGGCGCAACCGGCGGTTTATTGCGCCGCCTTTGATGGCGATGCGGCGATTGGCCGCGTCCTCGTCAACGTCACCGATCGTTACAGCCAGCTTGGCCTGGCCGCCGCTTTTTCCGCCTGGCGCGACGCCGCCCTGCCGCCGGACGGCATGACGCAAAATCACGGGCGCTACGGCGTCTCCTGGGGAACCGGCACGGGCGGCGTGCTGACCTACGAAAAAGGCTACAACAATTTTTATATCAACCATAAACGCCTCGTCTCGCCGCTGACAGTGGCGCTGGCGATGCACAACGCGGCGGCCTCGCACATTGCCATTTCGCTCAAACTGGGCGGCCCGTGCCTCACCTATTCGGTCGCCTGCGCGTCCTCCTCGGTCGCCATTGGCGAAGCGTTTCGCCGCATTCAAACGGGCGAAGCGGATCTCGTCGTCGCTGGCGGCTCGGAAGCGCCGCTCGCCTTGTCGGTGATGCTGGCCTGGGAAGCGATGCGCGTCATCGCCACGGGCGACGAAGAAACAGCCTACCGCGCCTGCCGCCCGTTTCAGGAAGGGCGCAGCGGCCTGGTGCTGGGCGAAGGCGCGGCGGCGCTCATTCTCGAAGACTGGGACAGCGCCGTGGCCCGCGGCGCGCGCATTTATTGTGAACTCGCAGGCTACGGGCAAAGCTGCGACCACACCCATCTGGTGCGCCCCGACCCGGACGGACAAAGACGCGCCATCGCAGCGGCGATTGATGAAGCCGGTTTGCAGCCCGCCGACATCGGCTATGTCAACGCCCACGGCACCGCCACCCGCGAAGGCGATCCGATCGAAATCGGCGTATTGCGCGCGCTGTTCGGCGACCACGCGAAAACGCTCGCCGTCAGCTCGACCAAATCCATGCACGGGCATTTACTCGGCGCGGCGGGCGCGATGGAAGCGGCAATCACCGTGCTGGCGCTGGCCCGTCAGGAAATTCCGCCGACCGCCAATCTGGAGCAGGTGGCGGCGGATTGCGCGGGCGTCCGTCATGTGCTGGGCGTTGGTCTCCGCGATGTGCCATTCCAGGCGGCGCTCAGCAATTCCTTTGCCTTTGGCGGCAGCAACGCTGTCCTCGCTTTCCGGCGGACTTGAGATAAACGGCCCCGGCGGCGAATAGACGGAAAGCAGCCCATGTCCGGTCCGCTCATGTTGGCGCATCTCCTGCTCGAACGTCAGTCGCGGCGGCCGGAACTGCCGCGCATCCCGGAACCGGCTCTGGTCATGGACGATCTCGCGCAAAACGCGGCCTTTGCCCTCGCCGGGCGCGAAGACGGCAGTCTCGCTTTTCTCTATCTCTATCACGCCCTGCAAATCACGCCGCTGCTTTGTCCCGGCGATCAGGTGCTGGATTTGGGCTGCGGCCCGGCCAACCAGTTGGCGCAGATTGCCCGGCTCAACCCGGAAGCGCGTTTTACCGGGCTTGACGCCTCAAGACAGATGCTGGAGCGGGCGGAGGAAACGGTGGCGCGTTGCCAGCTTGCCAATATCGCCCTGCAAGCGGGCGACATGACAACCCTGAACGGCTTTGCCGACGCCGCTTTCGATGGCGTCATCTCGACCATGTCGCTGCACCATCTGCCGGATTTTGCCGCGCTGGCAGCCGCCATGCGGGCGGCGCAGCGCGTCCTCAAACCCGGCGGCAGCCTCTATCTGGTCGATTTTGGCCGCTTCAAACGCGCCGCGACCCAGCGTTTTTTTGCCGCAGACCGCAGCGACAACCAGCCGGAAGCCTTGCGGCGGGATTATTTCAACTCGATGCAGGCGGCCTTCAGCGTCGCCGAACTGCGCCAGGCGACGGCAGTATTCGGCGGCGGCATCGCTTGCTACACCACGGCGCTGGCGCCATTCATGGTCGTCATCAAAAGCAGCGAACGGCGCTCGCCGGATGACGCCGTCCGGCAAACCGGGCGCGCCATGTATGCGCAGATGTCAGCCGCGCTGCAAAAAGATTTTCGCCTCTACACCCGCTGGTTTCAGTCCGGCGGCCTGACCTTGCCGTTCCGCTTGTATTAGTCGGCTGCTGCAATACTGCTAATTCCATTTTCAGATCAAGCGAGTACGCGAAGACGAAGCGCAGACAGTGCTATAGCACGGCAAGCGAAGTCGACAAAGTAATCGTTTGATCTGGAAATGGAATAAGTCGACACTGAGCCTGATGACGCTCATGGCGGGAGATGTTCGCAGAGGGTTCTTTAACCCGTTTTAGGTTCTTTAACCCGTTTTACCGGGTTGTGGCGTTTAACCGGAGGCAAACCCTTTCTTGTCCCTCTGGAGAACGTCATGAAATTTGCTTTTACGCCTTCCCTGCGCTGCGCCAGTCTGGCCTTGGGGCTGTTGCTGGCGGCTTGCAGCATCCCCACCGAGCAGGCAGACAAACCGGCCAATGTTGCTGTAAAACCCGCCATCCCGGTGGAGGATTCTGTAGCGCCGCCGCCTCCGGCAACCAAGGATAAGTCGCAACAACGGGCGACTGGCGTCATGGAACTCGCCGAAGTCGCCCGCAGCAGCGCCAGCGGCGAGGCGATGGTCATGGCGGAACCGGCTGCGTCTGCCGCTGCGCCCAGCGTCGCTTATGCCCCGGTCTATAGTTTTCAGCCCGCGCCGCAGAACACCGAAAAATACCAGCGCCATGCCGACAATCCGGTCAAGCTGACTCGCGTCGATGCGTTGTCTACGCTCAGTCTGGATGTGGATACCGGCAGCTACAGCAATGTCCGCCGCTTTTTGAATCAAGGGCAGTTGCCGCCCAAGGATGCGGTGCGCATCGAGGAGATGGTCAATTATTTCCGCTACAGCGAGGCTAAACCGCTGCCCGGCCATCCCTTCGCCGTGCAGACGGAAGTCGCGATTGCGCCGTGGAATCGCGATCACCTGCTGCTGCGCGTCGGCGTCAAGGCGGTTGATGTCAAGGCCGCCGCCATGCCGAGCGCCAATCTGGTTTTTCTGGTCGATGTTTCCGGCTCGATGGATCAACCCGACAAGCTGCCGCTGGTGCAGGCTTCGCTGAAGATGCTCACCGCCCGGTTGCGACCGCAGGATCATGTCGCGCTGGTGGTTTATGCCGGGCGCACCGCGCTGGAACTGCCTGCCACGCCCGGCGACCAGAAGGAGAAAATCCTCGCCGCCATTGCCCGCCTGCAAGCGGGCGGCTCCACCGCCGGGGAGTCGGCGCTGAAAATGGCCTATGCCCAGGCGCGCGCCGGTTACATCAAGGGCGGCATCAACCGCATCCTGCTGGCGACCGATGGCGATTTCAATGTTGGCGTGAGCGACATCGAGCAACTCAAAAGCCTGATCGAACGCGAGCGCGAAAGCGGCATTTCGCTGACCACGCTGGGTTTTGGTCAAGGCAATTATCAGGACGCCATGATGCAGGAACTGGCCGACATCGGTAACGGCAATTACAGCTACATTGATTCGCTGAGCGAGGCGAAGAAGGTGTTGGTCGAGGAAATGTCAGCAACCTTCAACACCGTCGCCAAGGACGTGAAAATTCAACTGGAATTCAACCCGGCGCAAATCGCCGAATGGCGGCTGATCGGCTACGAAAAGCGCGTGCTGCGCGAAGAAGATTTTCGCAACGACAAGGTGGATGCAGGCGAAATCGGCGCAGGCAAGACCGTGACGGCGCTCTATGAACTGACGCCGGTCGGCGCGGCCACGCTGCACAGCGAACGCCGCTATGACGCCGCCGCGCCAATGACGGGCGACAAAACGGCGGGCGACAAAACAACGGAACTGGGCTTTTTGCGCATCCGCTACAAGCAGCCCGAAGGCAGCCAATCCACCGAACTGGCGCAAACCATCGCCCGCCCCGACGCTGCCGCGCTCACACTGACGCCTTCCGCCGATTTGCGCTTTGCCAGCGCCGTTGCCGCCTTCGGTCAGCTTTTGCGGCAATCGCCTTATACTGGCGCTTTCAGCTACGCCGATGTCAAAGCCCTCGCTGTTAGCGCCGCGCAAAATCCAGCGAGCGGCGTGGAACGTGGCGAATTCATCAAACTGGTTGACCTCGCCGCCGCCCTGACGCCTGCCAAACCCGAGACAAACGCCGCGACGCATGACCGAAGCAGCACAAACTGACGAAACGCTGATGCTGGCCTATCAAGCTGGCGACGCCGCCGCCTTCGATACGCTCTACCAGCGCTATCGTGGGCGGCTGTTTCGTTTTCTCACGCACGAAGCGGGCAGCCGCGAGGCGGGCGAAGAAATTTATCAGGAAGCCTGGTTGCGGCTGATCCGGCATCGTGACGATTACCGGGTGGATGCGCGCTTTAGCACCTGGCTCTATCGCCTCGCCCACAGCGCCCTGGTCGATCATCTGCGCAAACGCGGGCGGCTGTGGAAGCATGAAGAAACTGTCGCTGAACTGCCCGAAGATGTCGCCTGCCCATTACCCGGCCCGGAAGCCGAATGGGAACGCCAGCTCACCGCGCGGGCGTTAAGCGACTGCCTGCAAACCCTGCCGGAAGAACAGCGCGAAGTTTTTCTGCTGCGCGAAGAAGCCGAACTGTCTTTGCAGGCGATTGCCGAAATCACCGGCGCGGGGCTGGAAGCCGCCAAAAGCCGCCTGCGCTACGCTCTCAAAAAACTCCGTCAGTGCCTCTCTGGCCGGGAGGCGCTGGCGTGAACGAACACGATCTCGATCCCGATTTGCAGGACGCCACCCTGAGCGCCCTCTACCGGCAACTGCCGCCCGCAGAACCAGACGCCGATCTCGACGCCGCCATCCGCGCCGCCGCCCGCCGCGCCGTGGGCGCTGCCTCCGGTAGCCGGAACACCGCCGCCGCCCCCACGCGCTGGTTCGCCACTGCCGCCGAGGCGCTATTTGCCATCATCCGCGCCGCCGCCAGCACACGCTGGCTTGCCACCGCCGCCGTGGCGCTCCTGTGCGTCAGCGTAGCCGTGCACATGGAGCGGCAAGCGCCCGAATCCTTACCGGAAGCCACGCGGCCTGCGCCCGCAACAACGCCGCAGGCCGCGCCGGTCGAAGCCGCGCCCGCCCAAGCCCCGGTTCCCCTCGCCGAGAAAAGCGACAAAAAAAAGCAAGTCGCCAATGCGGCGCGGGCGGGCACGTCGGCGAATGCCGAAATCTCCGGCGCATCCGCGCAAGACGCGCCCGCCAAAAATTTTGACCGAGCCGAAACCGGCAACGACAGGCTCATGGAACCCCCGCCCCTACCGCCACCGGCCCCCGCGCCCGTCGCCGCCGCGCCTGCGCCCGTTGCCGCCGCCAAATCCGCGCCGTCGAACGACGCCATCACCACCCAGGAATCCGCAACACGCGCTACCAGCGAAACCGCCGCCCAGCGGCTCGATCGCGACATCGCACGGCAACAACAAAACCCCGCCGCGCCGCCCGATTGCGTCAACCATGACAACGGCGACCAGCAACCCCTGTGCGATCTATTGATCCTGCGCGCCGCCAACAAACCTCTCCCCGCCGACTGGCGGCAACGCCTCGACGCCGCCAGACTCTGGCAAGGCGATTTTGCCTATCGCCGTGTGCTGCTGGAAAAATTGTTTTCGCGGTGAATCTCTTCGGCGCGGTATTTACGTTGGCCACAACAAAAATAATCTAACCCGCCATGCCGCCATTGACCGAGATGACCTGGCCGGTAATGTAGCTGGCCTGTTCCGCAGCCAGAAATCCGGCCAGCGCCGCGACTTCTTCCGGTTTGCCGGTGCGTTTCATGGCTACCATCTGGGCGATAAATTCGGGACTGAAGGCGCTTTTGCTCATTTCCGACTCGATGATGCCGGGCGCAATCGTGTTGACGGTGATGTTGCGGGTGGCGAGTTCGAGCGCCAGCGACTTGCCAGCGGCCTGCACCGCGCCCTTGGCGGCGGCGTAATTGGCCTGACCGCGGCTGCCGATCAGCCCGGCAATCGAGGAAATGGTGATGATGCGCCCCCAGCGGCTTCTGACCATCGGCATGATGAGCGGTTGCGTGACGTTGAAAAAACCATGCAGGCAAACATCAATGACGCGATGCCATTGTTCGCGGCTCATGCCGGGGAAGACGGCATCGTCGTGAATCCCGGCGTTGTTGACCAGCACTTGAATCGGGCCGGCTTCGAGCAGGCGCTCCAGCGCCGCCTGAGTGGCGGCGGCATCAGCCACATCGAACTGAACCGCCTCGGCGGATTGGCCGGTCTGCTGTAATTCGGCGCACAGGGCGGCGACAGCGGCGCGGTTGCGGTTGGCGTGAACAATCACATGCAGGCCATCGGCTGCCAACTGGCGGCTAATGGCCGCGCCAATGGCGCCGCTGGCGCCGGTGACGAGAGCGCGTTTCATGGTCGGCTTTCAGAAGAGGGAAAAGGGGTTTGGCCGCTGGCGTCGAGTTGCACGACGGCGCGTCCCGACAACAGGCGCTGCCCGGCATGGCATACGGCAAATTGGTAGAGGATGTTGACGTCGTTACCGGCGAGGCGCTCGGCGCGGATGAGGAGTTCGTGAGGCAGATCATCGAGCCTTTGGCGCTGCCATTGCACATCGCGCACGCTGGCGAGAAAACCGGCGGCGGGCGCGTGATCGCTGCCCGCCAGCAACGCGCCATGCACCGCCATCGCCTGCGCCGCGTACTCAATGCCGTTGACGATGTTGAGCGCATTTTCATGACGCAGCGGATTATTCTCAAAGCGATGGCTTTTCGCGCAGCACACGATCTCCGTTTCATTCCACGAGACAACATGATCAAGCAAACACATCGTCCCCTGATGCGGAATGCGGGCGGCGATCCAGTCGTGGTTCAAATGCGCATTCATGGTATGCGCGCCACCAGCATGACATTGGCAAACGGCGTGCCTTCGCTCATCGGGACGGCCTGCACCGTGAAGCCGCGTGTTTCCAGCGCCTTGATCCACTCTGCCAGCGGCCTGCACCACAGGCGCGAAAGGCGGTGTCCCTGAATGGACATGATGCCCATATCAACCCACTGGCTGATGGCGAAACGCCAGCCGCTACCGGCGTCGCCGACGCGCGTGATGAACACGCCGCCGCTGCCGAGGGCGGCGCGAATTTTATCCAGCAGCGCCTCCTGATCGGCGTAGGGAATGTAATGCAGCACGTCGAGCATGGCGATGACATTGGCGTCGCTCAAATCGGCGTCGCGCATGTCGCCGCCTTGCAGGCGCACGCGCTCGCCATAGAGCGGCTGCAAGGCGCGGTTGCCGCAATCGGCCTCGCGCGCCATCAATTCGACGCCGCGAAAACGCAAGCCTTGGGGGGGTGCTGCGCCCGACCATTGTCCATCTTGAAAAAGCCGTTCGGCGGCCAGCAGCCACGCGGCGAGCAAACCGCGCCCGCAGCCGAGATCAATCACGCTGGCGTTATCGGGAAAAACTTGGTGTTCAAGCAAGGCCGCGAAAATCGGATCATGCCCCAATTTGCCGCGCGCCCATTGATGGTTGATAAAACCGGTGGCGCGGTAGGGGCGGGTGGCGGCGGCGAGCAGGGGTTTGCGGGATGGCATGGCGTGGCGCGCGTTTTAGGCGATCACTTCGAGATGACGCGCGCCATCCGGCACAGCGTCGGCGACGATGCGGCGGTCAAAGGTCGCCAGCTTGCCGCCGCGCCGCCGCGCGAGCGCGAGCAGATAGGTGTCGGTCACCTGATTGGTTGTGAGGATGCGGCTGGAATCAACAGATGCGGCATCAAGCAAGCTCACCTCATCCGGCCAGAATTGGTGGCCGGGATGCGCCCGCAACTGTGCGACGAGCGGCGCGACTGCCGCCGGGGTCTCCAGCGTGTTGGGATAGCGCGGATGGCCGATGATGCGTAGCACGCCGTTTTCGGTCAGCGGACAACTTGCCCACGCGCCCTGTCCGACCCGGCCAAACCAGTCGTGCGCCATCTCGTGCTGAACATGGGCGGCATCGAGCAGCGCGATCAAGACGTTGACGTCGAGCAGATAAACCATCACGGCGCTTCGTCGCGTAGCTGGTTGACCAGTTCCGGCGTGACCGGGCGCATGGTATTCGCCAGCACCGGCAGGCCGTTGCGCCTGTTGGCAACCGGCGTGGTCGGCTGCAACGCCGCGCGCGCCAGTTGCGAGAGGGCATGACCGATCGAGACGCGCTCATGTCCGGCGCGGGCGCGGACGATGGCAAGCACATCGTCGTCAATATCAAGGGTGGTGCGCATGGTTTTTCCTCGGCTGGCAGGGGTTCGTCCTGACCAGCTTAACGCATCACGCATCAAACATCAAATCATGTTCGTCAGACATTTGCTATTTTCAAGAAATCGTGAGCGGCGCTGGATGCAGTTGGTGTTTTGCCAATTCTGCCAATAAGCGCGGCAGCACTTCAAGCACGACGGGCTGGCCGTTGCTGTTTTGCGCCGCGTTGCCGTCGTGCAGCAGCAGAATATCGCCCGCCGCGAGGTTGCGGGTGAGGCGGGCGAGGATGATGTCGGCGTCGCCGCAGCGCGTGTCGTAGCCGCGCCGCGTCCAGCTTGCCAGGCGGACGCCGCATAAATGCAGCGCCGGATCGAGGAAGGGATTGCGGATGCCAGCGAGCGGACGGAAGAATTGCGGGCGTTGGCCGGTGATGTCGGCCAGCGTTTTCTGCGCCGCGTTGATTTCGCACCGCCAGCCGCCAACGCCGGAGAAGGCGAGGGTGTTGTGATGGCGCTGGCCGTGGTTCTCGATGCGATGGCCGCGCGCCACGATGTCGCGGCAGATGTCGGGGTGTGCGGCGGCGCGCTCGCCAATGCAAAAAAAGGTGGCGCGGACGTGATGCCGTTCGAGCATGTCGAGTACTTGCGGCGTGACTTCGGGGTGCGGCCCGTCGTCGAAGGTGAGCGCAATTTCGCCGCGTTCGCTGGCCGCCGCCGGGAGGCGTTTGAGATTGACGCCGAGCAGCGCGCTGCGCGGCAACAGTCCGGCAATGGCGATGACGGCGTGGTTCAGCAGCACGATGGCAATCGCCCAAAGCCAGTGTGAAAAGAGCAGAACGAAAGCGGCGGCGTGAATCACCAGCGACACCCGCAGAAAGGGCGACGGTCGCCAGCCGCGCAGGCTTGCGCCGCTCATGCCGGGGCGCTCCGGCGGCGCGACAAAAAGGCGGCAAAAACAAAGGCGAGCAACGCGCCAAGGCTGACCGTCGCGCCCACCGTCGCCAGCACGGCAATGCGCGACAAGGCGAGAATGCCGAAGCTGCCGATGGTGCAGGCGGTGGCGACGGTGAGCGAAATCTGCATCCGGCGGCGCGCTTCCGGCGTATCGCTGCTGCCGCCGCTTTCAAAAAACAGCGCGTAGTTGGAGCCGATGGCGACGACCAGCAAGAGGCCGACCAGATGCAGGATGGTCAGTTGCATTCCCAACGCCAGCATCAGCGCGACGACGCAGGCGACGGCGGAAAACAGCGGCGCTGCCACGCGCGCCATGCGTTTGGCCGATTTCAGCGCAAGCAGCAGCAGGGCGCAAATCGCCAGACAGCCAAGAGCGGAGAGCAGCAGAATTTCGTGGCGATAGTTGTCGAACAGACTGGTCGATTCTTCGAGAATGTCGATGACGACGAGATGCGGCAGGCCGGTTTTTTCAACCGCCGCCTGCACGCGGTCGATGTCGAGCGGGACATCGAGCGTGCTGTCGAGCGTGCGCAGCGGCATCAGCACCAAATAATCGCGCTCGCGCTTGAAGAGTAGCGAATCGACCAGCACGGCGGCGGAAGCGCCAGCGAGATCGGCGCGCGACAATAATTTTCCGGCGCGGGCGGCCTCGATGTCAGCGAGAAAACCTTGCAGCTTGTCGCTGCCCACCGGCAATCCGGCAAGGGCTGCGGCGAGGCGCTGACGCATTTCATCGGCGGCGGGGAGGCTGCGCTGGCGGGCGAGTTGTGCAGCCTGGCTGGGCAGGACGAAGGCCGGGGAATTGAAACCGGCGAGCGTTCCGTCAGCGGTCAATTGGCGCAATATCCGCCCGGCCTGCTCCGCGCCTTGCAGCGCCGCTTCTTCATCGGGCGCGGCAAAAGCGAGCATGAAGCGCAAATCCGGCGCGCCGAGATCGTTGCGCAGCATCTGGTCGAGTTCCTGATCGGCCTTGGCAATCGGACTCAAGGTGGCGAGATTGCGATTCCAGATACGATCATGGTGGGCGGCAATGACCACGACAGCGATGGCGGCGAAAACGAGCGGCAGCCACGGAGCGCGGGCGGCGCGGTCGAGCAGGTTGTCGAGCGTCAGCCCCAGGCGGCGCATGTCGCGCAGCTTGAGTTGCTGCGGCAGGAGCGCGGGCAGCACCGCGCGCGTAACGACCACCGCCGCAACCAGGCCGCACACCGAATAGACGCCAAGCTGCGCGAGACCGGGAAAGCCGGAGAACATCAGCACGGCGAAACCGGCAATCGACGTGGTCATGCCCAGCCAGATGGTGCGCCAGAAACGCCCCTGGTCGAGCTGACCGGCGCGTTGCAGATAAAAGTAGATCGAATAATCGACCGCTTCGCCGATCAGCGTCGTGCCAAAACCGAG
>JAITWU010000088.1 GCA_031285115.1 Azonexus sp.
CATGTCGACCATATCGTCCTGGCTGGCGGTTGCGCGGTCATTCCAGGCATCGACCAGGTTGTTGCGACGCGCACCCAGGTCAATACCCTGATTGCCAATCCCTTTGCCAACATGGCCCTGTCTGACCGGGTCAAGGCGCGAAGCCTGCTGGCTGACTCCTCGGCGCTGATGGTGGCTTGCGGTCTGGCTTTGCGGAGGTTCGATTCCCTATGATTCGCATCAACCTCCTGCCCCACCGGGAAATGGCGAAAAAGGCCCGGAGACAGCAATTTTTCGTGCTGATCGGTCTGGTTGCCGTGCTGGCGGCCCTGGTGGTGTTTGCCGTGTATACCGTTATTGACAGGGCGATCGAAAATCAGACTGAACGTAACTCCTTCCTGAAAGCAAAAATCGACGCGCTCGACAAGGAACTCGCCGAAATCAAGGGGCTGAAAGAGCAGACGCAGGCTTTGCTGGAGCGCAAGCAGGTGATTGAGGATTTGCAGCGTGATCGCGGCGAAACGGTTTATCTCCTCAGCGAACTGGTCAAGCAGGTGCCGGAAGGCATCTATCTTAAGTCGCTGAAACAGACCGGATTCAACATCAGCGTTACCGGCTATGCCCAGTCCAATGCCCGGATTTCCGCCTTTATGCGCAACATCGACGCCTCGCCGTGGCTGGAGCAGCCGCGCCTGATCGAATCCAAGGCGGTCGTGCTCAATGGCCGGCGGGTCAACGAGTTCGGCATGAACTTCACCCAGACCCGGATTCAAGCCGATGATGGGAAGGGGAAAAAATGAAATCGCCAGAGATTACCCTGCCGAAAATCAATTTCGAGTCACTGGCCGCCGATTTTCGCAATCTCAACCCGAGTGATCCGGGGGCTTGGCCGGCGGCGCCAAAAGTCGCCATTCTGATCGGCTTGTTTGTTGTCGCTCTGGTTATCGGCTGGTTGCTTTTGTGGAGCGATCAATTGGCCGATCTGGAAGCCAAGCGACAAGCGGAGGACGGATTTAAACAGCAATATCTCGAAAAGAAAAAGCAGGCCGTCAACATCAATCTCTACCGTGAGCAACTGGAAGAAATCAACCGTTCTTTCGGCGCATTGCTCAAGCAGTTGCCGGACAAATCGGAAATTGACGCCTTGCTGATCGAGGTCAATCAGGCGGGTCTCGGGCGCGGGCTGCAATTTGAATTATTCCGGCCAGGGCAGGAGCAGATCAAGGATTTCTACGCCGAGTTGCCGGTGGCGGTCAAAATCAATGGCAATTATCACGACATCGGCGCTTTTGCCGCCGATATTGCCAAACTGCCGCGCATCGTCACGCTCAACAATGTTTCCATCGCACCGGTAAAAGATGCTCTGCTGTCGCTGGATGCAACCATCAAGACATTCCGTTACCTCGACGAAGCGGAAGTCGCTGCCCAGAAGAAAGCGGCTGCTGCAGCGAAAGGAGCGAAGAAGTGAAGCGGATAATGCTCATCGCCCTGTGCGCCTTGCTGGGCGCCTGTTCCGATGGCGACCAGGAAGAATTGACGCAGTGGATGACCGAAAATTCGGCCAATCTGCGCGGCAATATTCCGCCCTTGCCGCAGGTCAAGCCTTATGAGCCGGTTCCTTATGAAGCCGAGGGCAGTCTCGACCCATTCAAATCGACAAAACTCGAACCGGAATCCAAGTACAAGCAGGTTGCGGGCAAAGGCGGCGATTTCCAGCCCGATTTCGAGGCGCGCGAGTTGCGCAACAGCTTTCTCGAAAAATACCCGATTGAATCGCTCAAGATGATTGGCTACCTGAATGTGAACAACAAGCCATTGGGCGTGATTCTGGTCGACGGCAAGATCAAGCAGGTCAAGGTCGGCGACTATATCGGGCTGGATTTTGGCGCGGTGACGAAGATTACCGACAAAGAAATTGAAGTGCGTGAATTGATTCAGGATTCTGCTGGCGACTGGAGCGAACGCAGCAGTTCGCTGTACCTGCAGAGCAAGGAGGGAAGCAACAAATGAAAATGATCAACACAATGCTGCTTGCGGCCTCGGTCTGCCTTGTTCTGGCGACGCCGTTGCGGGCAGAAGAAGCCGCCAATGCGTCCAGCAACGCCATCGAAACCATCAACGTGGCGCAGCAAGGGGGCGATATTGCGGTTCGCATTGATCTGCGCGAGCCGCTGGCGACGCCGCCAGCCGGTTTCAGCGTTGCCAATCCGGCCAGGGTGGCGCTCGATTTTCCGGCGACGGTCAATGGTCTGGGCAAAAACAGCCAGGTTCTCAACGAAGGTGATTTGCGCAGCTTCAATGTCGTGCAGGTAGGCGACCGGACCCGTCTGGTGCTCAACCTCGTGCGCAACATGAACTATTCGACGCGGCTTGACGGCAAATCGCTCTATGTAATGCTGACGGGGATCAACCGGGGCAACGAGCCGCCAGCCCAGCAAACGGGCCGCTTTGCCGAAGAAAATCCGATGAACAACCAGCATGCCTTGCGTGATGTCATGTTCCGTCGCGGCAAGGATGGCGAAGGCCGGGTGGTTGTCGAACTCAGCGATCCCGGCGCTGGCATCGACATCCGCCAGCAAGGCTCCAATCTGATCGTCGATTTCATGAAAACCGCCGCACCGGAGCATTTGCGCCGCCGTCTCGATGTCACCGATTTCGCCACGCCGGTGACCAGCGTCGAAACCCGGAGCATGGGCGACAATGTACGTATGATCATCAGCCCGACAGGCTTGTGGGAACATAACGCTTACCAGAGCGACAACCAGTTTATCGTCGAAGTCAAAAAGATTGTCGAAAACCCGAACAAGCTGGTGCAGGGGACGAAAGTCGGCTATCAGGGGCCGCGCGTCAGCATCAATTATCAGAATGGCGATGTTCGCGCCCTGTTGCGCCTGATGGCCGAAGAACTGGGCTTGAACGCCGTCATCAGCGAAACCGTGACCGGTACGACGACCCTGGTCTTGAAAGATGTGCCGGCCGATCAGGTGATCGACATCATCTTCCAGCAAAAAGGGCTGGATATGCGCAAGAAGGGCAACATCATCATGATTGCGCCGCGCGATGAGATCGCCACCCGTGAAAAGCTCGAATTTGAAGCGCGGCAGCAGATCAACGAACTGGAGCCGCTGCAATCGGAGCAGTTTGCGCTCAATTACCATCGCGCCGATGCCGTCGCCAAATTGCTGGCTGGCCTCTCGCCGCTGGCTGGCGCCGGTAGCAATACGGCCCTGCGCATGTTGAGCAAGCGCGGCAGCACCATTTCGGACACCCAGTCCAATCTGTTGTTCGTCACCGATATTCCCAGCAAGCTGGAGGAAATCCGCACCTTCATCAAAGCCATTGACGTCGGCGCCCGCCAGGTGATGATCGAGGCGCGGGTGGTCGAAGCGACCGACTCTTTCAACCGTGATATTGGCGTCAAGCTGGGCTTTACCAATTCCAAGGCTGTCCAGATTGGCGGCACAGGGGTTTATACCGCTGGCGGCTCGATGGCGCCTTCGACTGCTTCTAGCAGTAGTACTGGCGGTATGACGGTTACACCGCCAATGCTGACCCAAACCCCCATGGGCGGCGTCAATCTGCCTTCCTACTCGTCGACTGGCGGTACCCTGGCGCTGTCATTATTCAATGCCGCCGCCACCCGGATTCTCAACCTCGAACTGGCGGCGCTGGAAACCGACGGGGTGGGTAAAATCATTTCCAGCCCGCGCGTCATTACGGCCAACAACATCAAGGCCAAAATTGAAGATGGCACCGAAGTGCCTTATGTGACGACGCAACAAAGCGTTGGCGGCGCAGGCGGTGGCGTCGGCACAACGACGACCGTCAGCTTCAAATCGGCCAAACTGTCGCTGGAAGTGACACCGCAGATCACGCCGGAAGGCACGGTGCGGATGGCGCTGGTGGTCAAGAAAGAAGAGCCGGACTGGACGCGGGCCATTCTCCAAAATCCGCCGATCAAGAGTTCCGTGGTCGAAACCGACGTCGTTGTTGAAAACGGCGGCACGGTGGTCATTGGCGGGGTGTTTGTGACGAGCAGCCAGACAACGACCGAAAAAGTGCCTCTCCTCGGTGACATTCCCTTCTTTGGCTGGTTGTTCAAATACAAGGGTGATGTTGGCGACCGCCGCGAACTGCTGGTCTTCATCACGCCGCGCATTCTGTCGGACAAGCTGCGTCTGGACTGAGTTTTTCCCGATGGACAAAAAAGGCCGGCTTTGCCGGCCCTTTTTTTGTCCGCGCCAAGGTCTCGGATAAAATCGAAGCGTGAAACAAACCCGCAATATTTATCTCATTGGCCTCATGGGGGCCGGTAAAACAACGGTTGGCAGACAGTTGGCCCGGCGGCTGAATCGCCGGTTTGTTGACTCCGACCACGAGATCGTGGCCCGGACTGGCGTCGCTATCCCGACCATTTTTGAAATCGAGGGCGAAGAGGGGTTTCGCCGCCGCGAGACGCAGGCTATCGGCGAACTCAGCGAGCAGCCCGGCATCGTCATGGCGACCGGCGGCGGCGCTGTGCTCCGGCCAGAAAACCGCCGCTGTCTGCATGACAGCGGCTGGGTGGTATACCTCAACGTGCCGCCGGTCTTGTTGTATGACCGCACCCGCCACGACCGCAACCGCCCGCTGCTGCAAGTCGCCGACCCGCTGGCGCGGCTCGAAGAACTTCATGCCGAGCGCGATCCCCTTTACCGCGAGACGGCGCACTTCGTGGTCGAGGGGGCGCATCTGGTCGCCAGCGGGATTGTCAACCTTCTGCTCCGGGAGTTTTCCCGGCTGGAGCCAACGTGATGCAAACCCTGAATGTCGCGCTCGGCGAGCGTTCCTATCCGATCCATATCGGCTGCGGCCTGCTTTCTGACGCGGCCTTGATAACGCCGCATCTCAAACAGAAAAAAACCGTCGTCGTCAGCAACACGACTGTCGCCCCCCTGTATCTGGCGCGGCTGATGGCGACCCTGGCCGGGGCGGGCGTCAGCGCCCAATCGGTGATTTTGCCCGATGGCGAGCAATACAAAACCTGGGCGACGTTGAA
>JAITWU010000118.1 GCA_031285115.1 Azonexus sp.
ACGCCATCGTCGCCATACTGCGTGCCGAGCAGGGCCTGATAGGCGAGCGGGTTATCGGCGAAATCCCAGGTGTGCGAGTGCTGCGGATTGAGATAGCCGACATTCGAGAAAAAGCGCCCGGCCTTGAGCGACAGGCCGTTGCCGAGCGCGGTGGTGTGGATGAAGGCTTCCTCGACCGATACCGAATCGTCCGGTTTCAGCGAGATATTGGCGACGCCGCGCAGCCACGGGTCGATATTGGCGGCAATGCCCAGCTCTGACTCGGCGAGACTGAAACCGCGTGAGCCAAGGCCGATTTCGCCATCCGGCGGCAACGGAAAGCCGCTGATCGCGTATTTCGCCGGGTTTTGCGCAGCGCGCGTGTAGCTGCCGGAGAGAATCAGCGATAGCGCCGGATTGAAGGCATTTACGCCGCCGCCCGCAGGCGCAACGCTTGCCGGAGCCGGAGCCGGAGCCGGAGCCGGTTCCGGCGCTGGCGCTGGCGCTGGCGGCGCGGCGGCGGTTTGCGCGGCGACCGCCTCGGCGGCCTTGACGCGCTGCTCAAGCGCCTGCAACCGCGCTTCATAATCGGCGCGTAACAACTGAATTTCCTTGCGCAAGGCTTCGACATCCGTCGCCGAAGAAGCAGCCAGCGCGCCAGGCGGCATGGTCAAAATCAGCGCCAGCGCGGCGCGGGAAATAATTTGCATAAGCGGGGGGTCTTGGTGCGAAACGGCCAGAGGGCAAAATAATAGCGGCAAACCGGCATATTTTCGGCGACCGGCGCGGTGTTACGCCACCAGGATACGCACTGTTGCAATCGGTTACTTGAGCTTGGCCGATGATGCCATTATCTTTGAGCCATGTGCTGATCAGCGATCAGCCTGACGGCGATCCCCCCCCCTCCCCCCCGCCGTCCGAAGGCCCGCACCCCCTCCTGTGCGGGCCTTCATCTTTTCCGGGCGGATTTTTCCGGCGCTGGCATCGGTTACACTCCCGGCGCTATGAGGTTTTTCAATAACGGCAACCCTGCTTGCGGGGCGAAACGATGACCGCGCCCCCGGTGACCGGCGTCATCCTCGCTGGCGGCCAGGGGCGGCGCATGGGCGGCGTCGATAAAGGTCTGCAACTGCTCGACGGCCAGCCGCTGGTTGCCCGCGTTGTCGAACGCTTCAAACCGCAAGTCGATGAGCTGCTGGTTAACGCCAACCAGAATAGCGAAATCTACGCCGCGCTCGGCTATCCGGTGATTGCTGATCGCATCGCCGGTTTTGCCGGGCCGCTCGCCGGGTTGCACGCGGCGCTCTGTGTTGCCCGCCATCCGCTGGTGGCGACGGTTCCCTGTGATTCGCCTTTTCTGCCGCCGGATCTGGTCACCCGGCTGGCGCTGGCGTTGGCCGATGGCGCGCACGATGTCGCCGTCGCCCGCACCGTCGAACGGGCGCATCATGTTTTTTGCCTGTGTCGGCGTTCGCTTGCCGCGCCCCTTGCCGCCTTTCTGGGGGCCGGTCAGCGGAGCTTTTACCGCTGGCTGGACGAACAGCGCGCGGTCGAAGTGGTTTTTGCCGACGAGCGCGCTTTCATCAATATCAACAACCGCGCTGAACTCGCCGCTTTGGCATCCGGCTTGGCCTGATTCCATTTCCCGATCAAACGATGACTTTGTCGCCTTCGCTTGCCGTGCGACGGCACTGTCTGCGCTTCGTCTGCGCGTACTCGCTTGATCTGAAAATGGAATGAGGCAATGGCATTCGGGTAATCGCCCATCATTGCGCGATGCAACAATCAGTTACAGAAGGCTACGAAAGAGGGACAGACCCGGTTGGCTGATCTGTTTAGACTTCAAACCATGCACTGAACCCCTCCTCTCGAAATCTCCCCCCTTTTCGAGAATTCATACCCCGCCGCTGGCGGGGTTTTTTTTGGCCCTGTTTTACCCGCTTTCTACTTTTTACCGCCCGCCAGCATCGCCCGCAGGTTGCCGAGACGGGCGTTGCTGCTGGCTTTGTCGGCCACCGTATCAGCCTTGCCGCCTTGCCGCCGGATGTCGTCCTCACCCATTTCGGCGATGAAGCGCGATGGCTCGCAAGGCATCATCTCGCGCGCGAGTTTGCGCCGTTCGCAGTAGCTGACGCGCAGCGACAGTTGGGCGCGGGTGACGCCGACATACATGAGCCGCCGTTCTTCCTGCAACTTGGCCGGTTCCTGCGATTCGCGGTGGGGCAGGATGCCTTCTTCGACGCCAACCAGAAAGACATGCCGGTATTCCAGCCCCTTCGCCGCGTGCAGGGTTGAGAGCTGGATGCCGTCAAATTCTTCGGCATTTTGTTTGTCGAGCATATTGATGAGGGCGATGCTCTGGGTCAGCTCGATCAAGGTGCGGCCATCGGCCTCGCCCTTTTTGTTGATCCACTCGGCAAATTCGCTGACATTGGCCCAGCGCGTCTGCGCCGTGCGCTCGTCTTCGTGGTCGTAGAGGTAGCCCTGGTAATCAATGGCTTTGAGCAAATCGGGCAGCACCTGTTGCGCCGGTTCGCGTTCGGCCCGCGCTTGCAGGCGGTTGATGAAGCGGCAAAATTCAAGCAGCGGTTCAAGCTGGCGGGTCTGCGTGGTTTGCGCGAAACCTTCTTCAAAAGCTGCGGCGAACAGCGAAATATGCCGTCCCCCGGCATACGCGCCAAGCGCCTGCAAGGTCGCCGCGCCAATGCCGCGCTTGGGCGTAGTCGCCGCCCGGATGAAAGCCGGATCGTCATCTGCGTTGGCGAGAAGGCGCAAGTAGGCGGTAATGTCCTTGATCTCGGCCTTGTCGAAAAAGGATTTGCCGCCGGAGAGCAGGTAGGGAATGCGGTGGTCGCGCAGATATTCCTCAAAAATCCGCGCCTGATGGTTGGAGCGGTAGAGGATGGCGTAATCCTTGAAGCGGCTCCGCGTCTCGAAGCGATGGGCCTGTAGCTGCATGACCACGCCAAGGGCTTCGGCTTCGTTGTCGCGGTAGGCGGTGACGGTGATCTGCTCGCCGTGGCCGAGTTCCGACCACAGTTTTTTGTCGAACAGCTTGTCGTTGTGGGCGATGACGTTGTTGGCGGCTTTCAGGATACGCGCCGTCGAGCGGTAATTCTGCTCCAGCTTGATGACCTTCAAGGCCGGAAATTCGGCGGGCAGGTTGCGCAGATTTTCAATATCGGCGCCGCGCCAGCCGTAAATCGCCTGATCGTCGTCGCCCACCGCCGTAAACTGGGCGCGGACGCCGGTCAGGAGCTTCAAGAGTTGATACTGCCCGGCGTTGGTGTCCTGATATTCATCGACCAGCAGGTAGCGCAAGCGGTTTTGCCACTTGTCGGCAATTTCCGGGTGCTCGCTGAAGAGCTTGACCGGCAGACCGATGAGGTCGTCGAAATCAACCGCCTGATAGGCTTTGAGCGTTGCTTCGTAGCTCAGGTAAGCGTGGGCGGCGAGTTTTTCGTACTCATCGCGGGCCAGCGCCCGCGCCGCTTCCGGCGTGATCAGCGCATTTTTCCAGTTGGAAATGATCGTCTGCGCCCGCCGCAGCGCCCCCTTGTCGGTGGTATTGACCGTCTCGCCAAGAATCCCGGCGCAATCGGCGGCGTCGAAAATGGAAAAGCGCGGCTTGTAGCCGAGCGCCTTGGCCTCCTCGCGCAGGATACGAACGCCGAGGGAATGAAAGGTCGAAATCTGCAATTCGCCCGCCACCGCGCTGCCCAGTTCCTTGCCGACGCGCTCCTGCATCTCCCGCGCCGCCTTGTTGGTGAAGGTGATGGCGGCGATATTGCGCGGCTGAAAGCCGCACTCCCGCGCGAGATATGCGATTTTTTGCGTAATTACCCGCGTTTTGCCGGAACCGGCCCCGGCCAGCACGAGGAGCGGCCCGTCGAGATAGCGAATCGCTTCGCGCTGCTGTGGGTTGAGGGCGGACATGGAGCAAAAACCCGGCAAAAAACAGCGCCCCGGCAGGGCGGGGCGCTGGAGATATGGAAAACCGGATTTTACTCCGCCGCTGGCGGGCGAGGGGTGTCCCCGAGGGGGCGTATCAGGGCAATCGCATGAATGACAATCGCCCCTGAATCGACATGATCGACAGCGTCCGATACTCCCCTCTCCCTTGATGGGAGAGGGGCCGGGGGAGAGGGTGAAGCGATGAAAAGAGCGCTTCCGGTCATTCTCCCCCTCTCCCCAACCCCTCTCCCGC
>JAITWU010000126.1 GCA_031285115.1 Azonexus sp.
AAAAGCCCCTCCCCGGGGTTCGCCCTGCATGGCGAACCCGCTCCGGCGGCGAGAAAGCAGTGCTTTCTCGAAACCCCGCCGTTCGCCCCCTCGCGGGAGAGGGGTTGGGGAGAGGGGGAAATGACCGGAATCGCTCTTTTAACCGCTTCACCCTCTCCCCCAGCCCCTCTCCCGTCAAGGGAGAGGGGAGTATCGGGCGTTGCCGGACACGTTGATTCACGTGATTGTCATTCATGCGATTGCCCTGCCCTGGCCGCCCGTACCGTGACCTGTTTCGTGGCCTGTTTTGCGGCTTGTTTCGCCGCCTTTCTCGCCATCCTGCCCGTAGCCCGCGCCGACATCGTCGTCAAGGACGACGCCGGGCGCGAAGTCCGACTGGCGCAACCGGCGCAGCGCATCGTGACCTTGGCCCCGCATCTCGCTGAACTGCTCTTTGCCGCCGGGGCCGGGGAGAAACTGGTTGGCGCGGTCGATTACAGCGACTACCCGCCAGCGGCGAAAAAAGCGCCGCGCGTTGGCGGCTATGACCGCCTCGATCTCGAAGCCGTTGCCGCCCTCAAGCCCGATCTGGCGCTGGCCTGGGCGAGCGGCAACAGCGCGGCCCAGATTGACCGATTGCGCGCCCTCGGGCTGACGGTCTATGTCTCGGAGCCGAGCCGGATGGCGAGCGTCGCCAGCCAGATCGAAGACCTCGGCCAACTGGCGGGCAGCGAAGCCGCCGCCAATACGGCGGCGCGGCGTTTCCGCGAGCGGCTCGAAAATCTGCGGGCGACCAATGCCAAGAAGCCGCCGGTGCGCGTTTTTTATGAGCTGTGGAATGCGCCGCTGATGACCATCGGCGGCTCGCAGATCATCAGCGATGTCATTACCCTGTGCGGCGGCGTCAATGTCTTTGCCGGGATCGACCGCAAAGCGGCGACGGTCAGCATCGAAGCGGTGCTCGCCGCCGACCCGGAAGCCATCATCGCCACCGGCATGGGCGAGGCCAGACCCGAATGGCTGCGCGACTGGGGAGAGTGGCCGCGCCTGACCGCCGTCAAGCGCGACAATCTTTTCCACATCAACCCCGACCTCCTGCATCGCCACACGCCGCGCATTCTCGACGGCGCTGAACAACTTTGCGCCGATCTCGACATCGCCCGCGCCCGCCGTCCCTCCGTTACCGGGAAAAAACCATGAGCCGCCTGCCGCAACGCATCGTCTGCCTGACTACCGAAACCGTCGAAGTGCTCTACGCCTTGGGCGAACAAGACCGCATTGCCGGGATTTCCGGCTACACCGTGCGCCCGCCGCAGGCGCGCAAGGAAAAACCCAAGGTCTTCGCCTTCGCCAGCGGCGACATCGCCAAAATTCTCGCCGTCAAACCGGATCTGGCGCTGACTTTTTCCGATCTCCAGGCCGACATCGCCCGCGATCTCATCAAAGCGGGCGTGCCGGTGCACGCCTTCAACATGCGCAGCGTCGAAGATATTCTCGGCATGATCGAAACGCTTGGCCGCCTCGTCAATGCCGAAGCGCGGGCGCAGGCCCTGGTTGGTGAACTGGAAGCGCAAATCGCCGCCGCCCGCGCCCTTGCCGCCGAGCGTCTGGCGCGCAATGGCGGCCACCGTCCGCGCGTTTATTTTGAAGAATGGGACGAGCCGCTGATCAGCGGCATTCGCTGGGTTTCGGAACTGATCGAGATTGCTGGCGGCGACGATGTTTTCGCCAGAGAATCCCATGCGCCGCTCGCCAGAGACCGGCAGCCGACGCCGCAGGCGGTGCTCGCCGCCGCCCCGGAAATCATCATCGGCTCATGGTGCGGCAAGCGTTTCCGTCCCGAGCGAATCGCCGCCCGGCCCGGCTGGGCCGAATTGCCAGCGGTGCGCGATGGCCGTCTGCACGAAATCAAGTCGGCCATCATCCTGACGCCGGGGCCGGTCGCCATCCGCGAAGGTTTGCCGCTGTTACAAGCCTTTTTTGATATGTGAAAAATCGGCCCGCTGGCGCTTATCTATAATCGAAATCCCATCCCGATAGCATCGTCCAGAGAAAGCCGCCCATGAAGCCTGTCACGCCCCTGCTCTTCCTCGGCCTTGCCGCCTGCGCCGCCAGCGCTGCCAACGCAATCGCCGACGATGCCGCCGCCATCGCCAATCTTGGCCGGATCAACGGCGTCGCCCTGGCCTGCGAGCAACCGGCCATCGCCAGCCGGGCGCGTTATTTGATGCAGAGCATCGCGCCCAAGACGCGCGGCAATGGCGAAATTTTTGAACAAGCCACCAGCGCCGCTTTTCTCGAACAGGGCAAGGAGCGCGAATGCCCCGGCGTCGCCGCCTTCAGCAGCCAACTGGAGGCCGCCGAGCGCGAACTGCGGCAAATCTGGCCGCCCGCCCAATGAGACGACTTTTTCTGCTGCTGTTTGGTTTCTGCCTCGCCGCCGCCGCCAGCGGCCAGACCGCGCATCAACGGCTGCTCGCCGGGCAGAACGAAAGCATCGTGCCGCGCTACGTGCTGCAAGACCCGCGCGGTCGCGCCGTCAGCAATGACGATTTTCGCGGCCGCTTCCAGTTGATTGCCTTCGGCTACACCTTCTGCCCCGACATCTGCCCGACCACGCTGGTCGACATGGCCGCCGTGCTCGCCCGCCTCGGCGACAAGGCGGCGCGTCTGCAAGCCATTTTCATCACCGTCGATCCTGAGCGCGACAGCGGCGAGGTTTTACAAACCTACACCGCCTTCTTCGACCGACGCATTCTCGGCCTGACCGGCCCGCCCGCCCTGATCCGCCGCGCCGCCGACAATTTCCGCATCCGCTACGCCAAAGTCATCGACGCGGGCAACGCGCCGGAAAATTACGCCGTCGATCATTCCGCTGGCATGATTCTGCTTGGCCCGGATGGCGGCTTCATCGAGAAATTCGCCTACGCGACGCCCGTAGACACCTTGGTTGACGCCCTGTCCCCCCTGCTGGCGACGCCCTGATGCGGGCAATTATCACAGTCTGAACGACAAGAACGTTGGCATGGCCTTGTCTTTAGGGCAGACTTGGCCCCTCTATTTTTGCCCATACCCATTTTCATGACCTTGCCCGCCAGGGAATGTCGACCATGAGGCGGCTCACCATCCGCCGAAGTCTGGCCCTGCTCACCCTGCTGCCGGGCGTCCTGATGGCTGTCATCCTGACCGCTTATTTGACTTTCAGCGGCATCAGCACACTCAACGACCAACTGCATACTAAGGGCCTGACCATCGTCCGCCAACTGGCGTTGATCAGCGAATACGCCATCGTCTCCGGGGCGGCCAAAGACCACGATGCGCTGACTCAGGCGGCAATCCGCGACCCGGATGTGAAATCGGTCCTCTTTGTCGGCCCCGAAGCGCAGATACTCGCCGCCAGCGGTCGGGTGGCGCTGGACAGTGAAACCCTGCGGGCGCAGCCGGGGGAACCGGCTGTCATCGCCGAAACCGAAGACCGGATCGCTTTCGGTGCTCCCGTCCGCCACGCGCCGCCGGTCAACGCCGCCGCGCCGCGCGAAACCATCGACTACGTTTTTGTCGAGGTCGCCAGGCATCAATTCGTCGCCCGCGAACATCAACTCCTGCGGCGCGGCGTCTTGATCATCGCGCTCGCGGTCATCGTTCTCGCCGTGCTGTCGATCGTTCTCGCCGACCAGATCGCCCGACCGGTCGACAGTCTGGTCGAGGCAGCCGAGGCGCTGGCCGCCGGGCGTCTGGAAAGCCGGGTGGCCGTCATCTCCGGCGGGGAATTCGGGCGGCTGCAACGAAGTTTCAACAAAATGGCCGAGCAGATTGAGGAAACGCGCCTCGGCCTGCAAAAACGCCTTGAGGAAATAACCGCCCAGCTCTCTCATCAGGCCCGGCACGATGCCTTGAGCGGCCTCTCCAACCGCAGTGAATTCGAGTACCGCCTGGAAAAAGCCCTGGAAGAGACGCAAAGCGGCGGCCAGAAGAGCGCCGCGCTGTTCATCAACCTCAATCGCTTCAAGTCGATCAACAACACCTGCGGCTACCTCGCCGGTGACGAACTGCTGCGCCAGATTGCCTTGCTGCTCAAGGGACGCCTGCGCGAAGAAGACACCCTGGCCCGTGTCTTCGGCGACCAGTTCGGCATCGTCCTGAACCATTGCAGCGATACCTACGCCCGTCAGGTGGCCGACGATCTGTGCGCCCTCGTCAGCGCCTTCCGCTTCGTCTGGCAGGGGCAGATTTTTACCGTGGGCGTCAGCATCGGTCTGGTGCTCATCGACAGCCGCGTCAGCCACATCAGCAAACTCCTCGCGGCGGGCGACGTTGCCTGTCATCGGGCCACGGACGGTGGCGGCAATCAAGTCTGCGAGCAGGAGATTTTCGATACCCCGGATCGCCGCCACGAAAACAACGACTGGCTCAACCGCATCGCCGATGCGCTGGTGGCCGGTTACGTCCAGGTCGAAGCCATGCCACTCCTGGCGCTGCGCTCAGGGCTGCCGGACAATAACCCGGTCGAACTGTCGGCCAGCCTGCAAACACCGGGGCAGCCGCCGGTGACGCTGCCGCCCCTGCTCGAAGCGGTCGAGCGCCACCACCTGACGCCGATCATCGACATGCACTTCATCGAGGTCGCCATCAGCGCCCTGGCCGAAGCCCGGCAAGGCAACAGGGAACTGCTCTGTCTGGCGCCGCTCTCAGGCAGCGCCCTGACCGACCGTATCGTGCTCGACAGCATCCGCCGCCGCTTGCGGGTTCGCAATATCGACGGCAGCGGCCTGTGCCTGATGTTCTCCGAAGAGGTTCTGGCGCGGCAGACCGGCCAGATGTTCGACTTCCTGAAAGAGGCCCGCCGCCTCGGTTGCCTGATCGGACTCAGCGATTTCGGCAGCGGCTCATCCTCCTTCGCCCATTTGCGCAGCATCGCCCCCGACTACATCAAGCTCAACCGCAGCCTGACCCGCGATCTCGGCGGCAATCGCGCGTCGACGGCACTGTTGCGGGCGATTCAGGAAATCACCGCCGACCAGGGCATTGTTTTGATCGCCTGCGGCGTAGACACCAGTCAAAATATCGAGCGGCTCAGGGAACTGGGCATCGACTATGCCATCGGCAACGCCATCGCCCCTTGCGAACCCTTCGGCGTGTGGCTGCGGAACACCGTGCTGCGGGCCAACTGACAGACCGGCGACGGGCCGCCAGCCGTTCAGGCAGACGGCGGCTGAACCCGCTTCCAGACCCCGGCAAAGCATTGCGATTGCGCGCCAATGGTCACGCCGTACTGGCCGGTGGCAATCCGGCACAGGGCCAGACCGTTCCGGTCGACGGCGGTGACGGCGCCGAGATCCATTTCATCGACGCCGACGCGCGTCAGCGTGTGCATCACATCGTTCTTGAGCGAATCATTGAGGCCGCCGATGACGCGCATCAGCTTGCGGCCATTGACTTCATGCACGGTCAGGATCGAGGCGTGACCGGCGGCCAGCGCCGCCTCGATGGCGTCCTCGATGACGATCTGGTTGATCGGCCCGGTCTGAAAACGACCGCCATAAACATCGCCAATGCGGCTGACCACGGTCAAGGGTACGTCGATGATCGGCGAGCCGAACAGCGAAAATTCGCAACCCGCCGTATGGCCGATTTTGAGTTCCAGCGAAGTCCGCACCATGAGACCGGAAAGCGACAGATTCTCGATCCCGCCAATATCGACCGCGCCGCCATAACCAATGCTCACCCGTGGCGGCGACGAAAAACGGATGCGCTGATGTCTGCGTTGTTCCAACATGGACGGGGTGTTTTGAGAAGAGTCAATGAGTTTTCCAGTGTAGCCAAAAACAGGAGACAAAACGACTGATTGGCGATTGGCGGCAGGGCCAGAGCATCAAAACTCTTTAACGCTCAATGAGTTATAGAACCGGCGATTAAGAATTTGTCCGTAAATTGGTTATCTGCACCCCATTGACCCCTCCACCACGCTGCGCGTGGTCCCCGGTCCAGTGCTCGCCCTGCATGGCTCGCCCGCTCAGGCGGCAAGAAA
>JAITWU010000134.1 GCA_031285115.1 Azonexus sp.
GCCCCTCTCCCCTCGCGGGAGAGGGGTTGGGGAGAGGGGGGGGCTACCGGGCGGCTCCGACAGCCGCCCCCTCTCCCGCTTTCCCTCTCCCGCGAGGGGAGAGGGACGATCGGGCGGAGGCAATTCATACGTTTGAGCTTCATTCCAGCGCCTCGACATCATTGTCCACCGCCGTCGGCAGCGTCATCACGAATTCGGCCCCCGCGCCGGGTTCGGAAAAAAGCGCGATATTGCCGCCGTGGGCGCGGGCGACGCCTTGGGCAATCGCCAGTCCGAGGCCGGTGCCTTGACCCTTGGTGGTGACGAAAGGCTCGAAAATACGCGCCCGCATGGCCGGTTCGATGCCCGGCCCGGTGTCCCGCACGGCGATTTGCGCCTGTTCGCCCCGGCAATTGCCGATGAGGCAAATTTTGCCGCCCGCTGGCGTCGCCTGCATGGCGTTTTCGAGGAGATTGATGAGTGCGCCGAACAGCGCCTTGCGGCTGCCGACGATGACCGCGCCTGCGGCGTCGTCGGCCACCGTAAAGTCGATGGCGCGCTCGCGCATGAGCGGCTCGACGGTTTGCGCGGCTTCCATCAGCAGGTCGCTGGCGGCAATCACGTCACGGCCCATGCTTTCGCCACGGGCGAAAAGCAGCACGTCCTGAATCAGCCGTTCGAGCCGCTGCAACTGGCTGCTCGCCTTGCCTGAAAAGCGGGCGCGCAGCTCGTCGCTCAAGCCCGGCTGGGCAAGATTGGCGGTGTGCAGAAGGGCGGCGGCGAGCGGCGTGCGCAACTGGTGGGCGAGCGTTGCCGCCATTTCGCCCATCGCCGCGAGGCGCTGGCTGCGTTCCAGCTCGGTCTGCATCCGGCGCGCTTCGGTCACGTCGTGGACGAGGATGATTTTGCCGCCGCCGGAAGCAAGAAGGCTTTCGGCCAGCGACAGGCGGCGCTCGCCCGCCAGCCATTCGCCGACCGTCAGCGTCGGCTCCAGATGGTCGCGGACGACATCGCCCCAATGGCGGCCAACGATTTCCGGCCCGAACATGGCGAGCGCCGCCGGATTGCCAGCGACGACAATCGCCTCGACATCAAGCAAAACAACCCCGGCGGGCAGGGCGTCGAGGAGCGAGGAAAGCCGTTCGGAGAGCGCCTCTTTTTCTTCAAACTGGCGGCGCAGCTTGCCGTTGGCGATCGTCAGTTCTTCGGTCAGCGACGCAACGCGGCCCTGCAAGGCTTCATAGGTCTGGGTCAGTTCCGCCGAAACCTGGTTGAACAGGGCAAACGCCCGCTGCAAATCGGCGGCGCGTTCTGTTTCGCCGCTGGCGGCGGCGGCCTGATTTTCGGAAACGGGCGCGGCAAGGCCGGATGAGGCGGGCGGCATGAAAAAGAAGGGGGCAATGAGGCTGGCTAATAGTAGAATAATTCGAGGAAAATTTGGCTTCCTGATTGATTCTTCGCCTTTTTACAACATTAACGCCCCGTATCCTCAATGGCAGCAACGACTGAAACCACGGCAGAATCCGCGCCGCAAGGCTCCCCGGTGGAACGCCTGCGCGCTGCCTTCAACCGTTTGAGCGAACGGCAGAAAATCCTGTTTCTGGTCGGTATCGCCGCCATCGTCGCCCTCATCGTCGGCGCTATTTTGTGGAGCCGCCAGCCGGACTGGAAGGTGCTGTTTTCCAACCTTTCGGAAAAAGACGGCGGCGCTATTGTCAGCATCCTCGAAACACAAAACGTCCCCCACCGTTTTGGCGACAACGGCACCTTGCTGGTCCCCGCTGATCGCGTCCATGAACTGCGCTTGAAGCTCGCCTCGCAGAATCTGCCGCGCGGCGGTCTGGTCGGCTTTGAGTTGATGGAAAACCAGAAATTCGGCACCAGCCAGTTTGCCGAGCAGGTCAATTACCAGCGCGGCCTCGAAGGCGAACTGGCGCGCACCATCGGGTCGATCAATGCGGTGCAGTCGGCGCGCGTCCATCTGGCGATTCCGAAGCCCTCGGTCTTCGTCCGCGACGATTTGAAGCCGACCGCCTCGGTCATGCTCAATCTCTATCCCGGACGGGCGCTCGACGACGGCCAGATTGCCGGTATTTCGCACCTCGTCTCATCGAGCGTCGCCAATATGCCGCTGGTCAATGTCTCGATCATCGACCAGAACGGGGCGCTGCTGACGCAATTGAAGAGCGCCACCGCCGCCGGTCTCAATCCGGTGCAGCTCAAATATGTGCGGGAAATTCAGGATGATGTCATCGGGCGCATCGACAATATCCTGAAACCCATTCTCGGCGATGGCAACTACAAGGTTCAGGTGGCCGCCGATCTCGATTTTTCGCAGAGCGAGCAGACGGCCAAGACCTTCCGCCCCAATCCGACGCCCGACACAACCGCCGTTCGCAGCACGCAGACGACCGAAACGGCCAATGTCAACCAGCCGACCGGCGGCGTCCCCGGCGCGCTGACCAATCAGCCGCCAGTGCCAGCGATTGCGCCGCTGACCCAGCCCAATACCGGCGGCGCGCCCGGTCAGCCCGGCCCGCCGGTCAAACCGGAAGACGAGGCGTACATCGACATCAGCGGCATCAAATCGCCTTTGGGCAACCGGGTTTCGCCGCCGTTATCGACCAGCAAGAGCACGACGACCAATATCGAGGTGGATGAAACCATCCGCCACACCGTGCAGGCGATGGGCGAAATCCGCCGTCTCTCAGCCGCCGTCGTGGTCAATTACAAAAAGGATGTCGCCAAGGATGGAAAGCCGATCACGCGGCCCTTGAACGACGACGAAATGAAGAAGGTCAATGATTCGATCCACGGCGCGATGGGCTTTAACAGCGAGCGCGGCGATACGCTGTCGATTGCCAACGCGCCGTTTACCGAGACGGCCAAGACCGACGACAGCCTGCCGCTGTGGAAAGACCCGGAGAATATTTCTTACGCCAGGGATCTCGGCAAAATCCTGCTCATCGCGGCGCTCATTGCGCTCCTCTATTTCTTCATCATCCGGCCATCGCTGCGAACCATGTTCCCGCCGCCGCCGGAAGAAGAAGCCGAACCCGGCGTCGGGGAAGAAGGCGAAGACGGCGTCGAGGTGCAACTCGACAGTTACTCGCTCAAACTCCAGCAGGTGCGCGACATCGCCCAGCGCGATGCGCCAGCGGTAGCGAACATCATCAGAGAATGGATGGGAACCAATGGCTAACCCCGATGAAGGCGTGCAAAAAAGCGCCACGCTATTGATCGCCCTGGGCGAAGACCATGCCGCCGAGGTGCTGCGCCAGCTTGGCCCGCGCGATGTGCAAAAACTCGGGCACGCCCTGGTTTCGCAAAAATCGACGCCGCGCGCCAAGGTCGAGTCGGTGCTCGATGAATTTCTCCGCATTGCCGCCGAACATGGCGTCGTCCATGTCGATACCGACAACTACATCCGCTCGGTGCTGACCAAGGCGCTCGGCGACGAAAAAGCCTCCAACCTCATCTCGCGCATCCTCCAGGGCGGCGAAACGGCAGGCATCGAGGGCCTGAAGTGGATGGACGCGGTGACCGTCTCCGACCTCATCCGCAACGAACATCCGCAAATCATCGCCACCATTCTGGTGCATCTCGAACGCGAACAGTCGAGCGAAATTCTCAATCACTTTTCCGAGCGCCTGCGCAACGACGTGGTGCTGCGCATCGCCACCCTCGAAGGCATCCAGCCAGCGGCGCTCAACGAATTGAACGAAGCGATGATGCGCCTCCTCTCCGGCTCGGTGAACACCAAGCGGACGGCGATGGGCGGCGTGCGCACGGTGGCGGAAATTCTCAATTTCATCGGCAACACCAACGAAACCTCGGTCGTCGACGCCATCCGCGAATACGACCCCGACCTTGCCCAGCGCATCCTCGATGAAATGTTCGTGTTCGAGAACCTGCTCGACATCGACGACCGTTCGATCCAGTTGATCCTGCGCGAAATCCAGTCCGACTCGCTGATTCTCGCGCTCAAAGGCGCTTCGCCCGAACTCCGCGAAAAAATCTTCAAAAACATGTCGCAACGGGCCGCCGAAATGCTGCGCGAAGACCTCGAATCGAAGGGGCCGGTCCGCCTCTCGGAAGTCGAAGCCGAGCAGAAAGATATTCTCAAGGTCGTCCGCCGCCTTGCCGACGAAGGCCAGATCGTGCTCGGCGCCGCTGGCGGCGAACAGATGATCTGACCCGGAAAGCCACGCCGTGATAATCCCCAAGGAAGAACTCGCCACCTACCAACGCTGGCAGGCCGATTCCTTCGACCGCAAACCGCCGCCGAAGCCGCCCGCCGCGCCGCCCAAAGAAGCGCCAGCGGCGGAAGTCGCGCCCCTGCCG
>JAITWU010000168.1 GCA_031285115.1 Azonexus sp.
CACCGAAAACCGCCCCCTGCGCGTGCTGCAACAAAAACCGATGACCGTGGTGCTCACCGAAGAAGTCGAACTGGCGCTGGAACACTCGGTAGCGCGGTTTATCTGGGTGGTCGGCGGGGCCATTTGAGGCACAAAAAATGAGGCACAAAAAAAATCAGCTTGGCGTCACCCGACGCCAGGCTGATTTCAAGCGACTAGCGAATCGAAGCCGATCCGGCAATCACACCTTGAACCCATCGCACAACTCGCGCAATGACGAAGCGTGTTGTGTGATGGAATTGGCGGAAGCCAGCGCCTGCTGGACGACCTGCATGTTTTCGTCGACCAGGCTGGCGATTTGCTCCATGTTTTGCGCCACCTGTTCCGAGGTGGCGGCCTGTTCCTGCGCCGCGCCGGCGATACGCGCTGACATGCCGGTGATTTCGTTGCTGGCCACCCGAATCTGCTCAAGTTCGCCGATCCGCTCGTTGATTTGGGTGGCGTTGGCTTCCGCTTCGCTGACGACCTGACCGATCGACGAAACGCTGCTTTCGGTGACGCGATGGATTTCGTCGACCATGCCGGTAATTTCACTGGTCGATTTGGCCGTGCGCTCGGCGAGCTTTCTCACCTCGTCGGCAACGACGGCAAAGCCGCGCCCCTGCTCGCCCGCTCGGGCCGCTTCAATGGCGGCGTTGAGGGCGAGCAGGTTGGTCTGGTCGGCGATTTCCTTGATCGTCAAAGTCACGGTCCCGATTTTTGAAATCACCTGTTTGAGGTCGGAAATGGCCCTGCTCGATTCCCGGACGGAGTGAACGACGTTATGGGTCGTCGTCACACTGGCGTTCATGCTTTCGCCTGCCGCCGAGACTTTTTCCTCGGATACCGAGGCGACGTTGGCGGCGTTGCGCGCGGCCTCGGCGACATCATTGGCCGAGGCGCTCAGTTTTTCGGTGGCGGCGGCGGTATTCGTTGAACTCTCCCGCTGCTCTTCCGAGTGTTCATAAACGGCGCGAACGTGGCCGTTGATCTGGGTCGTTTCGGCGTTGATCTGCCAGGCTGCGGCCCTGATCTCATCGAGCATGACTTTGAGATGGGACTGCATGGTCGCCATATGAGCCATCAACCCGCCGATTTCATCACGACCATGAATCTCGATGTCGCCTGTCAAATCGCCCTGGGCGATTTGCGCAAACTGACCAATGGCTTCATTGACCGGCTTTGATATGGAGCGAATCACCCACAATCCGGCGACGACAAAAAACAGCAGGCTGAGAACGACAGAGCCGATAGCGAGGTTGAGCATTTGCGCATAACGGGCCTTGGCCGCCGCGTAATCGGCCTCCGCCGAGCGTTTGACGGCCTCGCGAAAAGCTGCGGTGGTCGAAAGAACCTTCTCGTAAGACATGTTGATGCGACTTAGCAAGATCCGGTTGGCCCGTTCAAAATCGCCTGCCAGAACGGCATCGTGGGCCGCCATCATGCCGGGAACAAATTCTTCCCGCGCATTGGTGCAGGCAGCCAGCAAGTCGGTCAACTCGGGAGAAAGCGTCATCGCCTGCAACTCTTTGATCCACACCGAGTTCTGGTCGCGGTTCTTGATAATTTGATCCGTATGCCGCTCAACCGGGTGATCGTGCATCGTTGCAAAGGCGTTGGTCGGACTGTGCTGCAACGACAGCATCAACTCAGCCCGGTTATCGTTGAGCAGTTTGGAGATCTGTTCAATGGTGTAAAGCGGCTCAAGACCGCTCAGATAGACTCTTTCCAGCGCTTTGTTGCTGGCCCCGACACTCCATACGCCAAGGGCGGAAACGCAGGCAACCAGAAAAAACATGATGGTCATCAGGGCAATCAGTTTGGTTTTGATGGTCATGCGCTTCCAGAGTGGCGGCTCTGTGTTGACCTTTGCCGCGCCACTGGCAACTTGCCTGTACAAGGTTTCGGCGGCGGCAACCTCCTGGCGGGATGGCTGAGTTCGCACCGACATATAGCCGACGATCTGAGTGCCTTCATAGATGGGGGTCACAGACGCCTTGACCCAATAAAAATCACCGTTCTTGCAGCGGTTTTTGACCATGCCGCGCCAGGGCATCCCGGCTTTCAAGGTCTTCCACAAATCCTCGAAGGCCGCTGGCGGCATGTCTGGATGGCGAACGATATTGTGGCTCTGGCCGACCAGTTCATCTCTGGAAAATCCGCTCATCTCGACAAAGGCATCGTTGGCGTAGACGATGACGCCCTTGAGATTGGTCTTCGATACGAGGTAGCGGCCTTGCGGCAGCATGTGCTCAACGCTTGTGACAGGATTGTTGATTTTCATATTTTGAAAAATCCCGATAAAAATTCGACCATTCGGTCACCAAGCCGCCAGACCCTCAGTCCGCCAGCCCCTCCTTTATGTGCACAGCATAGCTGAAACACGTTGCCTATCATGACTATTTGTGCACAATTGTGAAAATTTGTTAAAAATTGCATTTGTCATAATATTTGGGCGTGCAACGCCCGCCGTCCCGCGCGGACAGGGAATTCCGGTGATGGCAGAGCCTCAGTTGCGCTGCTTCAGTCGCGCAGGCGGGCTGGCGTCAGGCGGCGAATCTGGCGGCCCAGCGCCTGACGAAAGCGCGGGCTGTAGAGGCCGATGCCGCCAATGAGGCCGACCAGTGAACCGAGCACGGTGTCCAACAGACGCGCTTCAAGCAGATCAGCGGTCGGCGCATGGCCGAGGTAGGAGGCATCGGCGAGAAAAATGGTCAGCGGCGTGGTGAAGATCATCGCCAGACCATAGTGACGGACGATCATGGTCTCGACGATAAAAGTCAGCAACATCACCATCGCCGCAATGCTCCAGGGGTCGAGCGGCAAGCGCAACAACGCCCCGGCCAGGACGACGCCGAGCGCCGTGCCGAGAATGCGCTGCAACTGCTTGCTCCACACCGCCCGCAGCGAGAGGCTCTGAATCACCGCCAGACAACTGACCGGCACCCAGTAGGGACGATCAAGCTCAAAAAGCCGGGCCAGCGCCAGCGAAATACCGACACAGCCGCCAATCACAATCGAATCGAAAATAACAAAATCGAAACTCGCCGCCGCGAGCGGCGGAATCGGCTGCGGCGGCTTCTGCCGCAAGGCTTCGAGGCTGTAAAAAAAGGCGATCAGGCAGGCCAGAAGGCAACCCATCGTAAACAGACCGACGCGCAACGGCACATCGAGCACTTCCGCTGGCGTATAAACGCCAATCGCCGCCGCCAGAACGAAAAAGAGGCTGCCCGGCGGGGCAATCTGGTAAAAACGGCAAAGCATCGACACCAGCACGGCGATAAAAGTCAGCACCAGCACATGAAAACCGGGCAGAAACTGGCTCATCAATCCGAGCGCAAAACAGGCGCACATGGCAAAGGCCGAGGCGAGCAGCAAGACCATGCGGTGCGACAGCGGCGTTTCTGGCAAATAGAGAAAAACCAGCCCGCCAATCGAGGAAATGAGGCCGAATTCGATATGGCCGAACCAGACGCCGACGAGAAGCGGCAAGCCGCTCGCCAACGCAGCGCAAAACGGCATCGTCCACCGCCGGTCGCTGCGGTTGACCGTCGTCAGATCGTTCCATTCGCGGCGCAACTGCGCCTGCAAGCGTTCCCACCAGGGGGTGCGGCTCAAGCCGTTCTCCTCGTATTGTGCCAAAGGCCGAGTTTACCGGCTTTTTACCCGGTCCTTGCCGGGGATTCTATGAAGCCAGGGCAATCGCATGAATCGACATGGCCGACAGCGTCCGAAACTCCCCTCTCCCTTGATGGGAGAGGGGCCGGGGGAGAGGGTGAAGCGATGGAAAGATCGCTTCCGGTCATTCCCCCCTCTCCCCAACCCCTCTCCCGCGAGGGGGCGAACGGCGGGGTTTCGAGAAAGCACTGCTTTCTCGCCGCCGGAGCGGGTTCGCCATGCAGGGCGAACCCCGGAGAGGGGCTTTTTGCGCTATGAAGCCGCCGCCCCGGCAATTTCGGCATGGCGCGGGCAACTGGTCAGATGATCGTTGACCAGCCCGGCTGACTGCATCAGCGCGTAGCAGATGGTGCTGCCGACAAATTTGAAACCGGCTTTTTGCAGGGACTTGCTCATCGCATCCGACCGCGCCGTGCGCGCCGGGACTTCGGACATGTACCGCCAGTGATTGGTGATCGGCTGGCCGTCGACAAATTGCCAGAGAAAATCACCCAGCCCCATCGGCAGCGCCAGCGTGGCGCGGGCGTTGCCGATGGCGGCGGCGATTTTGGCGCGGTTGCGGATGATGCCGGAATCAGCCAGCAGCGCGGCGACTTTCATCTCGTCATAAGCGGCGATTTTGACGGGATCAAAACCATCAAAGGCGCGCCGGTAGTTTTCACGCTTTTTCAGGATGGTCGCCCACGACAGCCCGGCCTGCGCGCCTTCAAGCAGCAAGAGTTCAAACAGCGCCTGATGGTCGCGCTTGGGCACGCCCCATTCCGTATCGTGATAGTGGCGGTAAAGGTCAAAACCCTCGCACCACGGGCAACGTTGGCTGGTCATCATCAAACGGGCCTCGGGTTGAAAGCCGGATTGGCTATGGCGGGGCATCGTCTTCTCCGCCGTTTTCGTTTCTCTTGCCGACCAGTTCAAACCACCTCGATGCGCGGCTCATCACCTGCGAGCATTTCGCCGATCACCGAAACATGGCTGAAATCCTGTTGCAGGAAGATCGACAGCACTTCGGTCACGGCCTCCGGGGCGCAGGAGACGAGGAGGCCGCCGGAGGTTTGCGGGTCGGTGAGGAGCGTTCTCGCCACCTCGCCGAGCGGCTCGGCAAGACGTACCTGATGGCCGTAACTGGCCCAGTTGCGGGCCGAAGCGCCGGTGATCAAACCGGCTTCGGCGAATTCGGCGGCGCGCGGCAGGAGCGGCGTGTCGCCAAAGCGCAGGCGGGCGGCAAGGCCGCTGCCCTTGCACATTTCGGCGAGGTGACCGAGGAGGCCAAAGCCGGTGACGTCGGTCATGGCATGGACGCCATCGAGACAGGCGAGCACCGGCCCCGGTGTGTTGAGCTGGCTGGCGCTGGCGAGCATGGCCTCGTAATCGGCGGCCGGGAGTTTCTCTTTTTTCAGCGCCGCGCTGTAGATGCCGACGCCAAGCGCCTTGCCGAGAATGAGCCGGTCGCCGGGGCGGGCGGCGCAATTTTTTTTCAAGTGCGCGGGATTGACGATGCCGATGACGACGAGGCCATAAATCGGCTCGGACGAATCAATGGTGTGACCGCCAGCGACGGGAATGCCCGCCTGACGGCAAACCGCCGCGCCGCCTTCGAGGATGTGGCTGATGGTGGCAAGCGGCAACACGCCGACCGGCATACCGACCAGCGCCAGCGCAAAAAGCGGCGTCGCGCCCATGGCGTAGATGTCGGAAATGGCGTTGGCGGCGGCGATGCGGCCAAAATCGCGCGGCTCGTCGACAATCGGCATAAAAAAATCGGTGGTGGCGACAATCGCCTGCTGGGCGTTGATCTGGTACACCGCCGCGTCGTCAGCGGTTTCAGCGCCGACCAGCAACTGCGGCGGGACGATGCCGGGCGGCAGGCCAGCGAGGATTTTTTCAAGGACTGCCGGGGCAATTTTGCAGCCGCAGCCGCCGCCGTGCGATAGCTGGGTCAGCCGTGGCGCGGCCGCTGGGCCGGTGACGCTTATATTCATCGTTCCGCCTTCATTCGACATCAAAATCGGCATCAAAACCGGCGTCTTCGACCGCCGCCGCCAGCGCCGCGCGGCTGACCCGCGCCGGGTCGAAGCGAACCTCGGCCCGGCCCTCGGCGAGCGAGACCGTAGCGGCGGCGACGCCGGGCAGCGCGGTCAGAATACCTGTGATATTGCCAACGCAGCCCTGACAACTCATGCCGCCGATCTTGATGACCGTTTCTTCCATTACCTGCTACTCCTTGTTCAAAAATGGCTGCTGACGCAGTAATTCAATAATTTCGCCAGCCGGCAGCGGACGGCTGAAAAGAAAACCTTGCGCCAGCTCGCAGCCCATCGTCCGCAACAGGGCCAGTTGCTCGCAGGTCTCGACGCCCTCGGCGAGCACCGCGAGGCGCAGGCTGCGGCCCATGTTGACAATGGTCGAGGCGATTGCCCGATCGTCGGGATCGTGCTCCAGATCGTTTACAAAAGAGCGGTCGATTTTCAGCTTGCCGACCGGAAAACGCTTGAGGTAAGCGAGGGACGAATAACCGGTGCCGAAATCGTCGAGAGAGAGTTCGACGCCCATCCGGTGCAGCGCGGTCATCGTGCCGATGTGCGCCTCGGCGTCGTGCATCAGGGTGCGCTCGGTCACTTCCAGTTCGAGCAGATCCGGGTCGAGGCCGGAACCCGCCAGCGCGCCCGCCACGGCGGCGACGAAACCGCCCTGGCGGAATTGCTCCGGCGCGACGTTCACGGCCATGACCAGCGGCGGCAAGCCAGCGGCCATCCAGGCTCTGGCCTGACGGCAGGCTTCGCCCAGCACCCAGTCGCCAATCGGGTTGATCAGCCCGGTTTCTTCGGCAACGTGGATGAAACGGTCGGGCATGATCAGCCCAAGCTCCGGATGACGCCAGCGCACCAGTGCCTCGACGCCGACAATGCGGCCATTGGCAAGATTGATCTGCGGCTGGTAGTGCAATTCCAGTTCGGCATTGCGCACGGCCCGGCGCAGGCTGCTTTCGAGCATCAGGCGCTCGAAAGTGGCGGCATTCATTTCGGCGGTATAGAACTGGAAGGTGTTGCGTCCCTGCTCCTTGGCCTTGTACATCGCCACATCGGCATTGCGCAGCAAAATACCGATGTCCTTGCCATCCTGCGGAAAAATGGTCACGCCCAGCGACGGAGTCACCGTCAGATCATGACCGGCGATGACGAAAGGTTTGTTGCAGGCGTCGATCAGGCGGCAGGCGAGGTCGGCGGCGCCAGCGGCGTTGGCCCCCGGCATGACGAGAATGAACTCGTCGCCGCCCAGACGGGCCAGCGTGTCGATCCGCCGCACCGCCATCCCGATGCGCTTGGCGACGGCGCACAGCAGTTCATCGCCGACGCGGTGGCCGAACGAATCGTTGATCCGCTTGAAGTTATCGAGATCGAGACTGAGCAAGGCAAACGGCGCGGCCTCCCGCTCGGCGGCGGCGACTTGCTGCTGTAGCCGGTCGAGCAGCAGGCGGCGGTTGGGCAGGCCGGTCAGGGCATCGAAATTGGCGAGTTCACGCACCTTGTCCTCAGCCGCCCGCTGGGCGCTCAGATCAAGCACCGTACCCACCGTCGCCGCCCGACCGCCGAACATCAGGGGGGCGCTGACGATGCGCACCGGGAACACGGAATTATCCCGTCGCCGAGCCATCGCTTCGCAGGCCGAAACGCCAGCGTCAGCGCCGCTGTGGGTATCGAGATAGAAAGAATCGGCGGCAGCCAGCAACAGATCGAGCGGCCCCCGCTGGCCGATCAATTCCCCGATGGCGTAACCGAACTGCCGCGCCAGAAAGGGATTGACGTAACGAAAAATGCCATTCTGCTGGATATAGAGACCGACCTGGACCGCCTCGGCAGCCGGCCCGAAAACCGTCGGCAACGCAGCCGTCACTACTGACGGCGGGTCATCGTGAGCAGTGGCCTGCCCCTTGCTCCTACCGTTTTTCATCTCCTCCTCCGTTCACCATGTGGCGCGCCCGGCGCGGTTTCCAGCGTTTGAGCAACAACGAGCTGGAAACCACGGATACCGAACTCAACGCCATCGCCGCCCCGGCCATGACCGGATTGAGATAACCTAGCGCCGCCATCGGAATACCGATTACATTGTAGATGAAGGCAAAGAAAAGATTTTGCCGTATTTTTCTCAAAGTCGCCGCCGACAGGTCGATGGCGTCGACAACCGCCAGCAGATCGCCGCGCATCAAGGTCAAATCGGCGGCCTCGATCGCCGCATCGGAACCAGCGCCGATGGCAAACCCGACATCAGCCGCCGCCAGCGCCGGCGCGTCATTGACGCCATCGCCGACCATGCCGACCAAAGCCCCACTGGCTTTCAGTTCGGCCACCACCGCCGCCTTGTCGCCAGGCAGAATACCGGCGCGAAATTCGCTGATCCCGGCCTCAAGCGCAATCGCCGCCGCTGTCGCGGCATTGTCGCCGGTCAGCATGACAACCTTGAGACCGCGCTCACGCAGAAGTTCAACCGCTTGCCGCGAAGTCGGGCGCAAAGCATCGGCAATGGCGAACAGGGCCAGCAGCGTTGCATCTTCGGCCAGCGCCACCACCGTTTTGCCCGCCTGTTGCAACGCCAGCACCGCAGAATCAGCGGCAAAACCAAGCCAGTCCGGCGAACCAAGACGCAAACGCCGCCCCGCCACCACGCCTTCGACACCACAGCCGGGAATGGCGCGGAAGTCGCTGACCGGCAGATTTTGGTTTGTCAGATCGTTTGTCTCAGGCTCGCGCTTCACCG
>JAITWU010000262.1 GCA_031285115.1 Azonexus sp.
GGCTAAACCTGAGATGATCCGTAACATATCAACGAGCCTCCATCAGAAAAACCATGAAATCAGCCTTTTCGCCGGGCGTGCAGTCGCGTCCGACGACTTCCTTGCAGTTGCGCGTAAACCATTTTTCGACCTTGGCCGAATCGCTCAGGCGCTCGGCATTGGCGGCAGGCGCCAGGGGCTTGATCGACTTGCCAGTGACCGCGTGACGGCCAACGCCGAGCGGACTGTCGGTATGACAGGTGGAACAGGCAGGCATTTTTTCGGAGACGCCAAAGCGATGGGCAAAAAATTCCGCGCCGCGCGCCGCCGACGCCCGAAAACCGCCGCCTTGCCCTGCCGCATAGGCATCGGCAATCTGGCGCGGCGTTTCTGCTTGCGCCGCGCCACAGAGGGCCAGGAAAGAAATGAGGAAAAGAAAACGATACATCGCCTGCTCCTGAAATGAACTGGAAGTGAAGTTTAATGATGAAAGGTTAACCTTGGGTTAACGAACTGCCGTATCTGGTTCCTTGATAAAGAGGCTCCTGCGCCACGACTGGGGGCTTCAGGTTTCCCGGCCAAACACACTCGCCCACAAGGTTTTGACGGCGCTGATATGGGCGGCGACTTCGGCGATTGGCACGGGCGCTTTGGGGGTGGCGGAGAGGCGGCGGGCGTGTTGCAGGCGGCGGTATTCGCGGTAGGCGTTGGCGGCGGCTTTGGCCTGGTCGGGGTCGATCAGGCCGAGTTCGCCAGCGATGCGCAAGAGGGCGATGTTGCCGAGATTGCCGGTGAGTTGCGGGTGGCGGCAGGCGTGGCCGAGGACGAGATACTGGACGATGAATTCGACGTCGATGATGCCGCCCTGGTCGTGTTTGAGGTTGAATTCGACGGCGCTATTGACGGCGTGGGCGTCCTGCATTTTGCGGCGCATGGCGACGACTTCTTCGCGCAATTTTTCGCCGTCGCGCGGCTGGCGCAGGATTTCACTGCGGATTTCTTCAAAACGCTGGCCGATCTGGGCGTCCCCGGCGCAGAAGCGGGCGCGGGTGAGCGCCTGGTGTTCCCAGGTCCAGGCTTTGTGCAACTGGTAGTCGCGGAAGGCGTCGATGGTGACGGCGAGCAGCCCGGCTTCGCCGTTGGGGCGGAGCCGCAGGTCAGGCTCGAACAGGATGCCGGCGGCGGTCTGGCTGCCGAGCCAGGTGGCGAGACGCTGGCCGAGGCGGGTGTAGTTGTCGGGGGCGTCGATGTCGTCATCGTCGTAGAGGTAAACGAGGTCGAGGTCGGAGACGTAGCCGAGTTCCTTGCCGCCGAGTTTGCCGTAGCCGATGACGGCAAAGCGCGGCGCCGGGCGGTGGCGTTTTTTGATTTTGCTCCAGATGAGCGGCAGGGTTTCCTGCACGATGATGTCGGCGAGTTCGGTCAAATGGTCGGAGAGCCGCTCGATGGTTTGCAGCCCGGCCAAGTCTTGCGCCAGCAGGCGGAAGACCTGGGCGTGGTGCATTTCGCGCAGGATGTCCATTTCGCGCTCGGTATCGTCGGCGTGGTCGGCGAGGTTTTGCCGCAACTGGGCGCGAAATCCGGCCCAGTCGGTGGCGGTTTCGTAGAGGCGGGCGTCGAGCAGTTCGTCGAGCAGGAGCGGGTGGCGGTTGAGGTAGTCGGCGGCCCAACTGGAAGCGCCGATCATGTCGGCGACGCGGCGCAGCGCCAGCGGGTACTGTTGCAGGAGGGCGAGATAAGCGCCCCGGCGGGCGATGTTTTCGAGAAAGCCGAGGCCACGGACGAGCGTCGTGTCCGGCTCGGCGGTGGCGGCGGCGGCTTCGATGAGGCGCGGGGCGACGGCGTCGAAACGCTCGCGGTTGGCGCCGGGCAATTGCTGGTAGCGGTTGGCGTGACGAACCTCGGCGAGTCGCGCCAGGGCTTCTGGCGGCTGGCGATAGCCAAGCTGGCCGAGGGTTGCGATAGCCGCCTCGTCGTCGACCTGACCGAGCCAGAGGTTGGTCAGCGGATGTTCACCGGCTTCCGGTTCGGAAAAAACGGCCTCGAAGTGGCGACTGACATTCTGCCGGTGGCTGTCGAGCGCCGCCAGCAGGGCGCTCCAGTCGGGAAAATCCATGCTGCGGGCAATGACGGCGCGGGCTTCGGGGCTTTCCGGCAGGCTGTGGGTTTGTTTGTCGTCGACATATTGCAGACGGTGTTCGAGACGGCGCAAAAAGTCGTAGGCGGCGCGCAATTCGGCCCCGCTTTTGGCCGAGAGCAATTTTTTCTCGACCAGCAGCGCGAGAACGGCGAGGGTCGGGCGGATTTGCAGCGCCGGGTCGCGGCCACCGCGAATCAACTGGAAGACCTGGGCGATGAATTCGATTTCGCGGATGCCGCCGGGGCCGAGTTTGATGTCGTCGGCCATTTCTTTCTTCGCCACCTCGCGGCGGATTTGCGCGTGCAGGTCGCGCATGGCGTTGATGGCGCCGAAATCGAGGTATTTGCGAAAGACGAAGGGACGGCAGGTTTGCCGCAACTCGCTGAGCCACTGGCCGCTGGCCGGGTCAGCGCCATTCATGAGCCGCGCCTTGATCCAGGCGTAACGCTCCCATTCGCGGCCCTGGGTGAAAAAATAATTTTCCAGCGCATCGAGCGAACAGACCAGCGGCCCGGAATCGCCATTGGGCCGCAGCCGCATGTCGACGCGAAAAACCCGGCCCTCGGCGGTTGGCTCGTCGAGCGTCCGGATCAGGCGCTTGCCGAGACGGGTGAAAAAATCGTAATTGTCGATGGATTTGGGGCCAGCCGTTTCGCCATCCGCCGGGTAGACAAAAATCAGATCGACATCCGATGAAACATTCAATTCCCGCCCGCCGAGCTTGCCCATGCCGATGACCAGCAGACGCTGCGGCTGCCCGGCGCGGTCGAGCGGCTCGCCGTAAATGGCGACCAACTGGCGATGATGATGGGCAAGGGCGAAGTTAGTGGTCACGTCGGCCAAGAGCGTCATGCTCTCGACCACTTCGGCGAGCGACGCCAGGCCGCCGAGGTCGCGCAGGGCGATCTGGGCGATGGCGCGCTGGCGCAGGCGGCGCAGCGCGGCATTGAGCGCCTCGTCGCTATCGGCAGCGCCGTCGAGCGAGGCCAGCAACTGCGCCTCACTGAGCGGCATTAACCAGTCGGCGGCCAGTTCGGCAACGAGTTCTGGCCGGGCGGCGAAAAGATTTTGCAGGTAGCGGCTCAAATCAAGCGCCGACTGCCAGCGGGGATCGGGGAGAGGGAAAGGTTTCACGGCGGCGAACAGGTTGGGGCGATGTTGTGCGCTATCAATCGTGGCTATCAACTATGCGCCTGCGGCGACGCCTTGAATCGGCTGCACCGCAAGGCGCAGGCCCATTGTTTTGAGGATTGCCGTCAGGCTGCGAATCTCCGGGTTGCCTTTGGCGGAAAGGGCGCGATAAATATGGGTGCTGTTGAGTTGCGCCTTTTCGGCGACTTTTGCCGCGCCGCCAAATGCCTTGGTCATCTGGCGCAGCGCAACCAGCAACTCACCCTGGTCGCCATCCTCAAGGATGCTGTTCAACAGGGCGATTGCATAGGCCGGGTCCTTGCGGAAAATTTCGGCCATCACGTCGTCATGGGCTATGCCTTTCATTGCTTGCTCCTTGTCTGCCAATCTTTCCAGTATGCGCACGCCTTTTTTATGTCGGCGTCCTGTGTTCGCTTGCTACCGCCACAAAGCAGCAAAATCACGGTTTTTCCCGTCTGCGCATAATAGATGCGGTAGCCAGGCCCCAGGTCGATGCGAAGCTCCCACACGCCTTCCCGGCAGGGTTGGTGATCGCCGAAGTTGCCCAGTTCGAGACGAATCAAACGCCGGTCAATGGCTACCGCCGCCGCTCCATCCTTGATCCGGCGACGCCAGTCAGCAAATACATTGTGACCATCCCCGGTAAAGTAGTGCTCTATCTCGAACATGGTTTATTTTTGCTTATAACAGAAAACAAGTCAAAATCGCCCGGCAGTCGGGGATGGGCTTGCCGGTCATCAACCGGGGACCGGATTGCCTCCGGGCATGGAGGTTTGCCCGGCGATGGGGACGAAAAGGTAGAATCGCCGCTTTATCGAAATCCAATTTCAGTGAGCTATCTCGCCTTCCGGCAAAGCGGTTGTCCGCGTGACTGAGTTTGCCGATCCGTCGGCGGCGGCTTTGTCCTTGCCTTGCCCGTCGCCCCCATCGCCCCCGTCGTTGTTCCAGCGCGGGTTGCGCCTGCTCGGCTGGCTGGCTTTGGCTGCTCTGGCGCTGATGGCGCTGGTGGTGACGCTGTTGCGTTACGTGATTCTGCCGCAAGTGGGCGCTTACAAGGCGGAGATCGAGGCCGCCGCCAGCGGCATCGCCGGGCGGCAGGTCAGCATTGGCCGGATCGACGCCCGCTGGCAGGGACTCAATCCCGATCTGGTGCTGGCTGATGTGCGTCTGCTCGATGCCGCTGGCGAGCCGGTTTTCACCCTTGCCCGCGTCGAAAGCGTTTTCTCCTGGCAGTCGCTGTGGCGCTGGCGGCCCGTGCTGGCGCTGCTGGCGTTTGACGGGCCGGTGCTGCACGTCCGCCGCGACGGCGCGGGGCATATCACCATTGCCGACATACCGGCTACTGTCGATGGTGACACGGGCTTCACCGATTGGGCGCTGGCGCAAAAGCGCATCCGCATCCGCGATGCGACCATCGTCTGGGATGACCAGTTGCGCGGCGCACCGCCGCTGGTTCTCGAAGATCTCCAGTTCGGCCTCGACAATCGGGGCCGGACGCACCGTTTTGGCCTTTCGGCCTTGCCGCCCAAGGCGCTGGCCGACCGTCTCGACCTGCGCGGCGAAATCACCGGCGACCCTGCCGACGCGCTGGAACAACTGGCGGGCAAGCTGTTCGTCCAGCTCGACTACGCCGATCTCGCTGGCTGGCGGGCGTGGCTCGATTATCCCGTCGATCTGCCGCAAGGGCGCGGCGCGTTGCGGGTCTGGGGCGATCTGGCCGACGGCGGCGGCGCGCTGACGGCTGATCTGGCGCTGGAAGACCTGCGTTTGCGCCTCAAGCCGGATTTGCCGGAACTCGATCTGGACAATCTGCGTGGCCGTCTCGCCGGGCGTTACCAGAATGGCGCCTGGTCGCTGCGCGGAGAAAAGCTCGAACTGCTGACAAACCGGGGGGCGCGGATTGCGCCGACCGATTTTACCGTCGAGTGGACGCAAAAGCCGTCGGCGCAGCCGGGCGGCAATCTGGTCGATGGCAAGGCCAGCGCCAGTTTCATTGATCTTGGCGTGCTGGCGGCGCTGGCTGAATATCTGCCGCTCGACGAGCGGAGCCGCCAGTTGCTGCGCCGCCACCGGCCCCAGGGGCAGGTGGCCGAATTGCGCGTCAGTTGGGGCCTGGCCGACGAGACGCTGCAACGCTACGCGGTCAAGGCCGCCTTTACCGGCCTCGGGATGCGGCCCGGCGGTTATTTTCCCGGCGGCAGCGGCCTTGGCGGGCGCGTCGACATGAATGAGAAGGGCGGCGACCTGCGCCTCGACAATGGCCGTTCGAGCCTGTCGCTGCCAGCGGTTTTTCCCGAGGCGGAAATTCTTCTCGATACCTTGCGTGCCGAGGCGCAATGGACGGTCAATGGCGAGGAAATCGCCGTCCGCCTGCCGCGCCTTGAATTCGCCAGTCCTGACGCCGCGGGCGCAGCGCATGGCAGTTATCGCTTCACGGGCGCGGGGCCGGGCGTCATTGATCTCGAAGCCAGCGTGACGCGCGCCGTCGCCACTGCCGCCTGGCGCTACATGCCGCATGTCGTCAATGCCGACGCCCGCGCCTGGCTGCGCCGGGGGCTGACCGGCGGCCGCGCTTACGACGGCAAACTGGCGCTCAAAGGCAATCTTGCCGATTTTCCCTTCGCGGATGGCAAGAGCGGCCAGTTCAGCGTCACCGCCAGGGTCGCCGATGGCCGTGTCGATTATGCCGACGGCTGGCCGTTGATCGAGGGCATCGACGCCGACCTCGAATTCGGCGTCGGCATGAAAATCACGGCTCACAGCGGCCACGTTCTCGGCGCGCGCTTGTCCGGCGTGACGGCGGTCATGCCCGATTTCAACGCCGCCGACGAAAGGCTGCTGGTGCGCGGCGGGGCCGCCGGGCCGACCGGCGAATTCCTCGGCTTTATCGCCAAAAGCCCGGTGGCGGCGAGCATCGACCACTTTACCGACGGCTTCACGGCCAAAGGCGACGGCCTGCTCGATCTCGAACTTGATCTGCCCGTGCGGCGTCTCGCAGAAAGCCGGGTGCGCGGCCACTATCGCTTGCGGAACAATGATCTCGAAGTCATTGATGGTCTGCCGCCGCTGCTTGGCGTGGGCGGCGCCATCGACTTCACCGAGTCCTCAGTGACGGCGCAAAACCTTGCCGGTCGGCTCTTCGGCGGGCCGTTCAAGGCGCAGATTGGCAATGTCGGCGGCAAGATCAAAATCGAGGCGGGCGGCGTCGCCAATATCGCCGAGGCTGGCAAACATTTCACCTGGCCGCTCGCTGGCAGACTGAGCGGCAGTTCGGCCTGGCGGGCGGCCATCGGCATCGACAAGGGCGATGTTCAGGTGGTCGTCAATTCCGATCTGATCGGCATTACCTCGGCGCTGCCGCCGCCGCTCAACAAGGGGGCGGCAGCGCCCTTGCCGCTGCGCCTCGAACAAACCCGTGTCGACGGCGGCGAGCAGTTCCGCCTCAGCCTCGGCGCGCTGGCCGGGGCGACGCTGACGCGCCGGGCTGGCAACTGGGAGCGCGGCGTGCTGGCGCTGGGCGAGAGCGAGGTCAAACTGCTCGATAAAACGCCGGATAAAACGCCAGATAAAGCGGCGGAAAATGGC
>JAITWU010000292.1 GCA_031285115.1 Azonexus sp.
GAGCGCAACATCGCCGTCACCTTCGGCGGCGTCACCTTCACGCCGGGCGAATGGCTGTACGCCGATGAAGATGGCGTGGTGGTTTCAGGGAAGCCGCTGGTTTGATCGAGGCCGCAGGATGGGTGGAGCGCAGTGTTCAGCCCAACCTGCGGACGACCGCTCACCCCTCAAGCAGCGCCTTGCTTTCGCAGCCGACGCGCACCGAACCCCAGTGGCGACCACCGACCATGATTGGCAGGTTGATTTCCGAGAGAATTTCGCCGGTATCGCGGGCGTAGGTTTGCAGCAGGAGCGGCTTCACATTTTTCGCCGCACGCTGGCCGGTCGGGTCGTCCCAGATGCGGCGGGCGCGGTTGCCGACCAGGTCCTGCTCGTAATTGCCGGTCAAGGGGCATGAATACTTGGTGTTGTGGATGGCCCCGTAGCCAGGCACGTCGATAATCAGCACATAGACGCCGCCGCGTAGCGTACTCAGCGTCTGATCGCAAATCGGTCGGATTTCCTGCTCAAAAACAGCAACATAGCTGACATCATATTTCTGCGGCCTGGTGTTGGCGACGGGCTGGTAATTCTGATCCCAGATATTGACCCCGCGATTGGCCAGTTGGCTCAGGCGAAGCTGGATTGTCTCGCGCAACTGGCGGGCCTGGTTGATGTTGTCGTCAAAAGCGCCGCGACCGATGGAGAAGTGCGAGACGATTTCCTGAATATTTTCGGTCGCATCGGCCAGTCCCTGGGTCGCTCGCTCGGAAGCGTGCATATTGTCGGCCACCTCGCGGGAAAATTCAGAAACCTGGGTGACGGCTTCATGGACGTGGGCATTGGTCGCCGTCAGTTCTTCCATCGCCGCGGCAATCTGGTTCAACTGGTCGCCCGCCTGCTCAAAATCGCTGACGATGCCCTGAAACTGCTCGGCGGAGCGATTGACTACCACCTGCGTCTGCTCGATTTCGCTGCTGATGATCGTATTTTCGCTCTGCGTTTCATGCACCAGCGTACCCATGCTGCTGATGTTGTCGCTGATTTCCCGGGTCGCCACATTGACCCGCTCGGCGAGTTTTCTCACCTCGTCGGCGACGACGGCAAAACCGCGCCCGGCTTCGCCCGCCCGCGCCGCCTCGATGGCGGCGTTGAGCGCGAGAAGATTGGTCTGGTCGGCAATATCTTTAATCAGCCCGACAATCTGCCGGATGCTGTTCGAGCGCTCGGCGAGGCTGCCGATGGTGCCATTGAATTGCTGCAATTTCTCGCTCACCATCTGCGACTTGCTGACCACTTCCTGCATTTCGTCCAAAGCGCAGTGGGCGGTGGTGCGATTGGTTTCCGATGAGAGCGCCATCGAATGCGCGATCCGGTCGGTTGCCCCGGCCACGTCGCCAATTGCCTGCGCGGCTTCGCGGCTGGCGCCGAACACGGTGTTGACGATTTCGCCCTGCTGATCGACTCGGGCCGTCGTCATGGAAACATTCTTCCTGACCCGCACTGCTTCGCTGGCAATATTGACGCTCGCCTTTCTGATGTCGCTGATGATGCCGCGCATTTTTTCAGCAAAGCGGTTGTAGGCTTCGGCCAGCGTCCGCAGTTCATCATGAGTGACAATTGGTAGATTGCGCGAAAAATCGCCTTCGCCATGCGCGATTTCATCGAACATAGCGATCATCGCCCGTATGGGCCGCAAAATCAGGAAGCGGACGTAGACAATCTGGAACAGGCTCCACAACAGCGCCAGCACCGTCAGCCCGAGCATCCACAGCAAGCCGGTTTCGAGGCTGCCGCCAACATCCCGCAACACCTCCGGGGCGACGCCCGCGCGGCTCAATTTGTCGCTGATCGCTGATTTCTGGTTGAGATAGATGACGAGATAGACAACATCAATCACAAACAGAAAAAGGAAGCTCATCAACTTCTTGGTCAGCGAATTCCAGAAAGTTCGCTCGATCCAGTCATGCAGCGCCAGAAAAGTATTGTTCACGATCCCCCCTACTTCAAAATGCTTGATCGGCACGACGATTCACATGCCGGGTAGCAACAGATTTTGTTAATTTTAACATATTTATTATTTTTAACAACAAAGCACCCGAAAGTTGCATCATATCACTGTCACAACTTCCGTTCGCCAGCCAACGCCAACCCGGTCAAGGCCCGCGCGACGAGACATTTCGCCGGTTGGGCTGAACGTAGCGATGGCCAACACAACGCCGTCTGTCAAGGCTGCAACGTTGGGGTTCGCAAGCCCCGTCTTATGTCTTATATAAGACCGTTGTTGCGGCGCAAAAAAAACCCTATAATTCCGCCATCGTCCAGCCTCTTGGCTGAACGCAAAAACCCGTGTCCAACCTAACCTTTGAGAGGAAAACACATGAGCACCCGTGAGCAGCAAATCGCCGAACTGGAAAAAGACTGGGCCACCAACCCCCGCTGGAAAGGCATCAAGCGCGGTTATTCCGCCGCCGATGTCGTGCGCCTGCGCGGCTCCTTTCAGGTCGAGCACACCCTCGCCCGCCGTGGCGCGGAAAAACTCTGGAACCTCGTCAACACCGAGCCTTACGTCAACTGCCTTGGCGCCTTGACCGGCGGTCAGGCGCTGCAACAGGCCAAAGCCGGGATCAAGGCCATCTATCTCTCCGGCTGGCAGGTCGCCGCCGACAACAACGAATACGCCGCCATGTACCCGGATCAGTCGCTCTACCCGGTCGATTCCGTGCCCAAAGTGGTCGAGCGCATCAACAATTCCTTCAACCGCGCCGATGAAATCCAGTGGTCGAAGGGCATGAATCCGGGCGACAAGGGCTACATCAACTACCACCTGCCCATCGTCGCCGACGCCGAAGCCGGTTTTGGCGGCGTTTTGAACGCCTACGAACTGATGAAGGCGATGATCCGCGCTGGCGCCGCCGGTGTGCATTGGGAAGATCAACTGGCCTCGGTCAAAAAGTGCGGCCACATGGGCGGCAAAGTCTTGGTGCCGACCACCGAAGCCGTGCAGAAGCTCATCGCCGCGCGCATGGCGGCTGACGTCTACGGCGTGCCGACGCTCGTCATCGCCCGCACCGACGCCGAAGCCGCTGATCTCCTGACTTCCGACTACGACGAAAACGACAAGCCTTTCCTCACCGGCGAGCGCACACAAGAAGGTTTCTACAAGACCCGCAAAGGCTTGGAGCAATCCATTTCCCGCGCCGTCGCCTACGCCGAGTACGCCGACCTCGTGTGGTGCGAAACCGGCACGCCGGATCTCGAATTTGCCCGCAAATTCGCCGAAGC
>JAITWU010000321.1 GCA_031285115.1 Azonexus sp.
CCCACGGGAGGGAAATTTCCGATGGACGATCTCAACGATCTGCGGCTTGTGCTGCGTTCGCGCTTTCCGCTGGTCATCATCGAATCGCATGAAGAAGCGAAAGTCCGCAGCCTGATCGAAAAGGCGACGCGCGCCGACAATCTGGCTTTTTTCACCTGGAGCGTGGCCGATGGCCTGAAGCGGGAAAATTTCCGCTACGACAGCGGCAGCCGCGACCGGCAGTGGAATACGGTCGAAGGCTATCGCCCGGCGCTGGAGCGGGTCGACGAGCGCAGCTACGTCATCGACGATACGCAGCCCTTGCAGCAAGCCCTGCGCTTTATCGAAAAGACCTGCGAAGCGGGCATTTATCTGCTCTGCGACGCCCATCCCTTTCTCGATGATCCGGTCAATCTGCGGCTTTTGAAGGAAATCGCCCACAGTTACAACGAATGCCCGCGCACGCTGGTGCTGCTTTCGCCGGAACTCGCCCTGCCGCCTGATCTGGCCCGCCACACGGCGCGGTTTACGCTGCGTTTGCCCGATCTCGCCGCAATCCGGGCCATGATCCGCAGTGAATTCGATCTTTACGCGACGCAGAATGAGGGTCGCAAAGTGACTGGCGACAATGCGGCGCTGCCGCTTCTCGTGCAGCATCTGGCCGGTTTGTGCGAAGAGGATGTCAAGCGCCTGATCCGGCTGGCGATCCGCGATGATGGCGCGCTGACCATGAGCGACATCGAGCGCATTCTCAAAAGCAAGCAGGAGATGCTCGCCGAAGGCTCGCTGGAAATTGAAATCGACACCGGCAGCATGGCGCAGATTGGCGGCATGGCTACGCTCAAACGCTGGCTCGCCCAGCGCCGCGCCGTGTTTATTGGCGATGCGGCGGCAGAGGGGCTGGATGCGCCGCGTGGCGTTTTGCTGCTCGGCGTGCAGGGCGCGGGCAAGAGCCTCGCTGCCAGAACCATCGCTGGTACCTGGGGCGTGCCGCTGCTGCGCCTCGATTTCGCCACGCTGTACAACAAATTCCACGGCGAAACCGAGCGCAATCTGCGCGCCGTACTCAATTCGGCGGTCGCTATGGCCCCTTGCGTGCTGTGGATCGACGAAATCGAAAAAGGACTCGCCACCGGCAACGACGATGCCGACGGCGGCGTTTCGCGGCGCGTCCTCGGCACGCTGCTGACCTGGATGGCCGAGCGCAAAGCGCGTGTTTTCATGGTCGCCACGGCCAACGACATTTCCCGCCTGCCGCCGGAATTGATGCGCAAAGGCCGTTTCGACGAAATTTTCTTTGTCGACCTGCCTTCAACAGCGGTGCGGGCGGAGATATTCCGTATCCATCTCGCCCGGCGGCGCATCGAGCCGGGAGAATTCGATGTCGCCGCCTTGGCGAGCGCCGCCGCCGGATTTTCCGGGGCCGAAATCGAACAGGCCATCGTCTCGGCGCTTTACGAGGCGCTCGGCGAAAAACAGCCGCTGTCCGAGCGCCACATCGTCGACGAAATTGCCCGCACCCGTCCGCTTTCCGTCATCATGGCCGAACAAGTCGCCACACTCCGCGCCTGGGCGGCCGGGCGGACGGTGATGGCGGATGCGGATTGAGGGCGGCAAAAAACGCCAACCCAAGTCTTTACAAATCGTTTGGAGAAGGACCCATGACCCTCACCGAAATGCGTTACCTCGTCGCCCTGGCCCGCGAGCGCCATTTTGGCCGGGCGGCGGAGGCTTGCCACGTCAGCCAGCCGACCTTGTCGGTGGCGATCAAGAAGGTCGAAAGGCAAATCGGCGCGGCGCTGTTTGAACGCACAGCGGTTGATGTGCGCATCACGGCGCTCGGCGAGCGCATCGTCAATCAAGCGCGGCGCGTGCTGGAAGAAGCGGTCAAGCTCGAAGAAATCGCCGGCGCGAGCGGCGACGCGATGAGCGGCCAGTTGCGCGTCGGCATCATCTACACCATTGCGCCTTACCTGTTGCCGCAACTGATTCCCGCCCTGAATCGGGAAGCACCCGCCATGCCCTTGTTTCTCAAGGAAGATTTCACGGCCAACCTGATTCCGGCGCTCAAATCCGGCGAGCTGGACGTGATCGTCATTGCCCTGCCGTTCGCCGAGCCGGGGCTGGTCGCCCAGCCGGTCTATGACGAGCCGTTTCGCGTCATCGTCCCGGCCAAACACCCCTGGGCCAACCGCCCGGAGATTCCGGCGGACGATCTGGAAGGCCAGAATCTCCTGCTGCTCGGCCAGGGCAACTGCTTTCGCGATCAGGTGCTCGAATCCTGCCCGCGCCTCAACGGTCAGGAGGCGCAAACGCACATGCTCGAAGGCAGTTCGCTGGAAACCATTCGCTACATGGTGGCGAGCGGCGCGGGCGTGGCGGTGATGCCGAGCACGGCCGCCGACCCGCTCATCGAACGCGAACCCCTGGTGCGCGTGCTGCCTTTTTCCGGCAACCCACCATCGCGCACGGTCGGGCTGGTCTGGCGCGTGACTTACCCGCGCCCACAAGCCATCGACGCGCTGCGGGCGGCGGTGCTGTCCTGTTCGCTGCCGGGGGTGATGGTGCAGCGGTGAGGTTTCATGTGAAACCAAAAGTTTCGGTACGTTGCCCCTGTTTTGTCGCTATACGGCAATCTCTAAAGTCATGCCGCTGAAATTTGCCGCGCCGCCATCGCCCGCCACCCCGGCACATGCGCGCTCATCAGCGCCTTGAACATGCGCCCGTGCGTGGCGTAGCGCAGGTGCAAGAGTTCGTGGACGATCACGTAGTCCTGAAACCGCGTGTCCTGATCGAGCAAATCAATGGCCAGCGTGACCGTGCCCGCCGATGAACACGAACCCCACTTGCGGCGCATCGCTTGTACCCGCACCCGGCGCGGGTTGACCTTGAGCTTGAGCGCCCAGACCAATACGCGGCGATGCAGGTCTTGAGCGGGATAGAGCGACGATTTCATTCGTCCGCCTTCATTCGTCTACTTCCGCCAGCAGCAGTTTCAGCGCCAGATCGACGGCGCGGGCGCGGTCTTCCGGCGGCAAGCCGAGCAGGGGTTTGTAAACTGCGGCGCGCAGCCGCCGTTGTTCGTCGGGGTTGGCCGAGGCATTGGGAAAGCGCCTCAGCAATGCCTCGATGTCTTTCGCCAACGTCATCGCGTCCAGGCCCGCAGCCTTGACGGCAGCATCCTCGCGCAGCACCCAGAACACGCCGAAGGCCCGCGCCGAAAGACCACTGTCGCGCGCGGCCTGCATTGCCGCATCTTTCTCCGCCGCCAGCGCCGCCAGCAGATCCATCGCCGCCAGGCCCGTGGTCTTGCGTTCCTCCAGGTCTTTCAGGATGCGCTCGGCGCGTTCTTTCAAAGGCTGCAACACCGGCGCGGCGGCGGGGTTTTCGTCGACTTCCCGCTGCAAGCCGCGCACGAGGTTGAAGACCTTGCCCTCGTCCGAACCTTTCTCGCCGCGCAGCGATTGCAGCGTCGCCACGTCGAAGGTCACGCTCTTGGTCAGCCGCCCCAGTCCGTGCTGCTCGGCGTTTTCCTCGATCAGCCGCCGCGTTTTGTAGGCCAGATCGGCGACGAAACCGACTTTTTCCGCATAGGCGTTCTTCACCGCCGCGTAAAGCTGGCTCAACTGCTTGTAGCTGGCGATGTGGTCGCGCAGTTCCGGCGAGGGCGAGAGGATTTCCCACAACGCCTCGATTTCCTTGTATTGCTCGAAAAAGGTTTTGCGCGCATCCGGCGCGAGAAAGCGCCCGAATACCAGTCGTTCCAGACGTTCATCGGGCGCGGCGCCAGCATCGGCTTCAAGGTAATCCCGTCTGGCCTGCGCGATGCGTTGCAGAAAATCCTGCAACAGCACGTCCAGATCCTCGATCGCGCCGCTCACATCGCTGGAAT
>JAITWU010000143.1 GCA_031285115.1 Azonexus sp.
GCCGCCGTCGACGGCGCGATCAGCGCCAAATACCGCAATACCGGCCAGACCTGCATCTGCGCCAACCGTTTTCTTGCCCAATCGGGCATTTACGAAGCGTTTGCCGCTCGGCTGGCCGAACGCGCGCGCCATCTCAAAGTCGGGCCGGGCAGCGTCGCCGGTGTCAACCAGGGGCCGCTCATCAATGCCGCGGGCCTCGCCAAAGTCGAAGCGCATGTCGCCGACGCCATCGCCAAGGGCGCGCGCGTGCTCTGTGGCGGCGCGCCTCATGCCCTCGGCGGCAACTTCTTCCAGCCAACAGTGCTGGCCGATGTGGACGCCACCATGCGTATCGCCCGCGAAGAAACCTTCGGCCCGCTCGCGCCATTATTCCGCTTCACGACCGAAGAGCAGGCGCTTACACTCGCCAACGACACCGAATATGGCCTCGCCGCCTACTTTTACAGCCGCGACGTGGGCCGCTGCTGGCGCGTTGGCGAAGCGCTCGAATACGGCATGGTCGGCATCAACACCGGCCTCATCTCCAACGAAACCGCGCCCTTCGGCGGCATCAAACAATCCGGCATGGGCCGCGAAGGCTCGAAATACGGCATCGAGGAATATCTGGAAGTGAAATACCTCTGTTTTGCGGTGTAGGGCTGACGACCAGCGAGAGAAAAGGGACAAATGCCGCGCCCGATGTCACTTCACAAACCGGGGGTGAGCGGGAGGCTATTTAGCCAATAACGCTACCGTCACCGCGTCGAGATCGACCTTTCTCAACAGCCCCATTTTTCTGCCGACCACCTGCCCCCGCCGGTCGATGAAGAGGGTGTAGGGAATGCCCGCCTTGTCGTTGCCGAGGGTTTTTAGGAGCGGAATGCCTTGTTCTTTGGCGACAAAGACCGGGTAATCCATATCGTAGGCTTTGGCGAAGTCCTTGACCGGCTCGGCGCGTTCTTCGATGCCGATGCCGAGAATTTCGACCTGGCCTTTATGGGCTGCGCGGAATTTGATGAGTTCGGGGATTTCTTCCTTGCACGGGCCGCACCAGCGCGCCCAGAAGTTGATGATGAGCGGTTTGCCCTGATAACGGGAAAGGGCGACGGGTTTGTCGTCGGCGTCAGCGAGGGTGGCGGCAAATAGCGGGGCGGCGGAAATTTGTTCGGCGGCAGTGGCGAATTGCGCCAGGACGGCGAGAAACAGCGCGGCAAAGAGGCGTTTCACGGCAAATCCCCGCGCCGGAACAGCAGGTAGCCGCTGGTCGCGCTCAAGAAACCGAGGGTTGCCGGGTAGATCAGGGCAAAAATTTTGTAACCCGTGGCGCCGAACAGGTCGAGGATGACGTAGGCCGAGGGGCCGAGCACGATCAGTTGCGGGTCAAAGAGGGCGAGCGCGGCGGTGCGGAAGACTTGCAAGGGATTGGCTAGCGCCAGCGTGATGGCGATTTCGGGCGAGACTTTGCCCTGAATCATGACGCCGAGCAGGATCAGGTCGAGAAAGAGCAAGAGCGTGAGCCAGACCATGAAGGCTGCGCCCTGCGCCATGTCGGTGCTGCGAGCGATGGCCGAGATCAACATGCCGATGCCGAGAAAACACCAGGCCATCACCGCCAGCAGGGCGGTGTAATAGCCGAACATGGCCCACGGCACTTCGATGTCCTGAAATGTGGCCCAGAGGGTCGCGCCGAGCATGGCGAGAAATACCGGCGTGAAAATGATGAGGTAGCGGCCAACGATCTTGCCCCAGAACCAGGCCGAGAGCGACACCGGCAAGGAGAGGAGATATTCAAAAACCCCGGCCTCGCGGTCGCCAGCTACCGAGCGGACGGTGGTGATGAGGACGAAAATGGGCAGGATCGCCATCGTCAATTGGATGTAAGTGACGAGCAGGCGGGAAAGGCCGATAAAGCCGAGAACCCGTGATTCGGTCAGGCCAAAGACGAAGAGCAGGGCGACGATGCCGCCGAAAACCAGGGTGTAAATCTGGAACCAGCGGGCGCGCAGCGATTCGACGATGTCCAGTTTGGCGGTCAGCCAGAGTTGTTTCATGTTTGGCCTCGATCCTTCACTTGCCGCGCGCCAGCAGGTGTTCGCGCATGGTGGCGAAATCCTGGCTGCCTGCCTGCGGCTGGGCGGTAGCGGCGAAGTTGTAGCCCATCGGCGAATGGCGGCTGACGTAATGCGCCTGACGCGGGTCGAGCCAATGGAGTTGCTCGCCCTTGTTGTTCATGTCGGCCACCCACTGGCGGGTGGCCGGGTCGGCGAGCCACGGCAGCGTCGGCGTTTGCTCGCGCAGCCAGAATAAAAGGCAGCCGATGTCGTCGAATTTGTAGGCGCTATCCTGCGGCCCGCCGCGCAGTTCGGCGGCGAATCGGCGGTCGGAAATGACCATTTTGCAGCGGGTGCAGGTGTCGCGATCCCATTTGATTTCGACCATGCCCGCCGGCCAGCCGTTTTTGTCGCAGCCCGCCAGTGCGGCGGCGAGCGGGGTGAGCGCCAAACCGGCGCCGACGAGGCGACCGAGAAAGCGGCGGCGCGGCGGATGGCGCATGGTCAATTGGCTCGCTCGGCCAGCGCCAGATCGGCGACCAGCGCCGTGTAGCGGGAGACGACGCCAAGAAAGCGCAGCCGATCCGGCCCGGCGATTTCGCCCTGCCAGATGAGCCGGTCGTCGCTTTCCCGGAAATTCCAGCCCGCCAGCGCCTTGGCGAAAGCCGCCTCGAAACGTTTGAGAACGATGCGGCAATCGAGCCGCGAAGTCAGCGTGATGTCATCGGCGACCTTGTCGTCGAGCGCGATTTTGCCCATGTCCATTTCGATGACGCGATTGACCAGCGCCGACACTTCATCGAGGCGGTGGCTGGAAATGATCATCGTCGCATCAGCGAGCCGCTCGGCGAGCAGGTCGAAGAAAATCTTGCGCGCTTCCGGGTCGAGATTGGCCGCCGGTTCGTCCATCACCAGCACCCTGGCGTCGCGCCCCAGGGCGATGGCGATCAGGAGTTTCTGCTTCATGCCGCCGGAAAGCCGGACGAACTGGCGCGTCGAGATAGCGTCGATATCGAGGCCGAGACGGCGGGCGACATCGTGAATACGGCGCGGCCCGACGCCGCACAGCGAAGCGGAAAAGTCGATCAACTGGCCGACCGGCATTTTCAGCGGTGGCGGCAGTTGCGGCACGAAACCAATCTGGCCGAGCACGGCAGCACGGTTCTGGCGCGGGTCGAGGCCATTGATGGCGACCGTGCCGTCGTGGGTGTATTCACCGAGGAGGCAGCGGATCAAGGTGGTTTTACCGGCCCCGTTGGAGCCGATCAGCGCCACCCGCTCGCCGGGGCCGATGTCGAGATCAATACCGTCGAGCACACGGACACGGCGGAAAGTCTTGGCGAGTTGGCGGAATTGAATCATGGGCGGATTATAAAAAGGCGCGGGGGGCTGGCATTGAACCTGAATCAAAGACGGGCGGGCCATGCCGACAGGGATTCTATCCGCCCGGCCCAAATTGTTGAACGGCGATGGAACTAAAGCGGCGGCGGCTGTGCCAAACGAGTCCGTATCCACGATGACAGGAGGTTTGGATGAAGAGATTGATGACCGCCGCTTTTACCACCCTGATCGCCGGCCTCTTCGCCTTTGCCAGCGTCAATGCGCTGGCCTGCGGCGACAAGGCCAAGGATGAAAAACAGATGAGCACGCCGGACAAGAAGTCAAGCTGACTCCGCCCGTCTCACCCAAAGGGCAGCCGCGAGGCTGCCTTTTTTATTGAGTTTGTTGCAGGATTACAGAATTCCTTTGTGGAGACATCCGATGCCGATCAAACCGACCTTCCCCCCGGCGCAGCAAGCAGCGGCTGTTCGGAAAAAACTAGCCGAGTTGGCAATTGCCGAACAGGACATCGAGGAGGCCATTGCCTGGGCGAGGCAAGATGACCGGCAAAATTTATTGCCGGAGACGCCTCAAAGCTGCGCCGCCTTGAAGGTATTGCACTGATTCATATCACCCGTCTCAAAACCGCGCTTGAACCAGCGGACGCGCTGGGCGGAACTGCCGTGGGTGAAGCTCTCCGGCACGATGCGGCCGCGGGCTTCCTGTTGCAGACGGTCGTCGCCGATGGCGGTGGCGGCGTTGAGCGCGGCTTCGAGGTCACCCGGTTCGAGCACCTTTTTCATCGTATCGGTGCGCTTGCCCCAGACCCCGGCGAGGCAATCGGCTTGCAGTTCGAGGCGCACCGATAGCGCGTTGGCTTCGACCTCCCCGGCCCGCTGGCGGGCGCGTTGCACCTGTTCCGAAATACCGAGCAGATTCTGCACATGATGGCCGACTTCGTGGGCGATGACGTAGGCTTGGGCGAATTCGCCGGGCGCTTTGAAGCGGCTTTTCAGTTCATCAAAAAATTGCAGGTCGATGTAAACCTTCTGGTCGCCAGGGCAGTAAAACGGCCCCATCGCCGATTGCCCGGTGCCGCAGGCGGTGGGCGTAACGCCGGAAAAGAGCACCAGTTTCGGGTCCTGGTAGCGTTTGCCATTGGCCTGAAAAACCTGATTCCAGGTGTCTTCGGTAGAAGCCAGCACCTGCGAGACGAAGCGGGCGGTTGAATCATCCGCCGGGGGCCGGTGGGCGGGCGGCGCGCTTTGCTGGACGGCGGGTATCCCGCCGCCGCTCAACATATTGAGCACGGTCAGCGGATTGACGCCGAGAAAATAGCTGGCGACAAGCGCCACGACAATCGTGCCGACGCCAAGATGCCCGCCGCCCAGGCGCAAACCGCCGCCGCCCCCGCCCTCGCCGCGCCGGTCTTCGAGATTGTCGCTTTCGCGGTAGTCATCCATCCGCATGATTGTTTCCTTAACGATAACGATTGATGGCGCTGCGGGTTTCTGCGGCAACCCGGCGAGCGGCGGCGGCGAAGTTCTCATCCTTGCCAGCATAAAGAATGGCACGCGAAGAATTGATCAGCAAGCCACCTGTCATCGCCGTGCGGCCCGCCGTGACGGTCGCCTCGACATCGCCGCCCTGAGCGCCGATGCCGGGGACGAGCAACGGCATATCGCCGACAATCTCGCGCACGCGGGCGATTTCCGCCGGATACGTCGCGCCGACGACCAGCCCGATCTGGCCATTGCGGTTCCAATCCCTGGCCGCCAGACGGGCGACGCGCTCGTAGAGTTTTTCACCGCCGACATCGAGAAATTGCAGGTCGGAGCCGCCCGCGTTGGAAGTGCGGCAGAGCAGAATCACGCCCTTGTCGGCCCAATCGAGATACGGCTCGACCGAATCGCGGCCCATATAGGGATTGACCGTCACCGCATCGGCCTGATAACGCGCGAAGGCTTCCCGCGCGTACTGCTCGGCGGTCGAACCGATGTCGCCGCGCTTGGCGTCCAGTATCACTGGAATGCCCGGATAGCGTTCGTGAATGTGGGCAATCAGCCGTTCCAGTTGCGCCTCGGCCCGCTGGGCGGCGAAATAGGCAATCTGCGGCTTGAAAGCCGAGACCAGATCAGCGGTGGCATCGACGATTGCGGCGCAAAAGTCGTAAATGGCCTCCGTCCGCCCTTGAAAATGCGCGGGAAATTTGGCGGGATCAGGATCGAGGCCGACGCAGAGCAGGGAATCATTCTTCTGGCTGGCGGCGGCGAGCATTTGGGTAAAAGTCATGCGGCATCCTTTGATACGTCAGGCGAAATAAAGCGGGAAAATTTAGCCGGTAAAAGGCAGTTTTGCAAACTGCGCTGGGTAAACAAAAAGCGCCCATCGCAAATAAAACCAAGCTGCTGCCAATCGACATCGCGGTTAAGCATAATCGTACACTCAATCAATTCGCGGCGCTTGATGCGCTGGTTTTTCGGGAACAAAGCCAGTATCGAGCCATCAAAATTTTTGCAATCATGGAGAAAAAACGGCTCCGCCCGGCGGGTGCGGCCATTGACATAAATACGCGGCAGTTCATTGAACGGACAATCGCGTCCCCATTGCCACCAGTTGCTTTCATCAAACTGGATGACACGGCGGGCCAGCAATTTCTCTTTGTGTTTTTCCAGATGCGGGTGTTGGATGCCATACAACATCCGCCGCGTCCGCCCGCTATCCACCGTTTTCGAGCAGACGAATTCCATATTGCCTTCGGGATGCGTGTAAATACCATCAGCCCCCGAAACCGCGCCGACCTTGACGGAAAACACATCGGCCAGACGTACTCCGTGGTCATCGCGCAAAAACATCAACTGGCCGTTTGACTCGGTAAAAACCCGTCCATCGGCCATGTGCCGGTCAAATCGGCCTTTTTCAAAACGAAAAATACAGCAATTCGGCGTCGCGCCAGCAAAAACGCGGGTGTCCCCCGTCTCATAAAAATGCGTGATACTGCCTTGGGTATAAAGCCAGGCATTGAGTTTATGTGCCGCCGTCAGCTTGATAAGTTCACGTGGGACAATAAAAATCAGCTCGCCCCCCGGTCGCAAATGGCGAATGGCTTTTTCGATAAAAAACAAAAACAGATTGCTGCGTGTATCGAATAATCTGGAATCAAACCGCGCCCTCGTCTCAGCGGCAATATCTCGGTAACGCACATAAGGCGGATTGCCAACGATGCTGTCGAATTGCTCAGTCAACGGATAAGCGAAAAAATCCCCAATTTCGACCCCCGGCGGCGCAACACGCGGGTCAATCTCGATGCCCACACAATCCGCGCCACGTTGTCGCAGCGCCTTGAAAAAAGCGCCATCGCCAACCGAAGGCTCAAGAAAACGGCCTTGGTTGCGGCATAGGTTGAGCATGAAATCGACGACCCTGGGCGGGGTAAAGACTTGGCCGAGCTTGGCGACATCCAGCTTGCTCATGGATGTCGCTCATCAACCAGGGAGTTCAAGTGTCCCTCGGCATGAGGCTGGTCTAATGAAATGCCATTCGGCTGAAGAGATCTGGTGGAGTAATCCGTTAGCAGATTAAGGATTTGCTCTGAAACCATACTTTTACTTTGCTTCGCCAAGTGTGTCGGTTGGTTTTTCCCGCCCCTTCTTCTCCCAATACCGCTCATTCTTCGACTCATCGGCAAAACGAAAACGGCCTGCGAGTTCGCAGCCTTTCATGCCGGGGTTGCAGGGCAGGTTGTTGATCTTGGTGCAGTGATCATCGACTTCGTGCGGGCAACCCCAACTGCCGGCCATTTTATTTGCCTCCGCTGGTAGCGGGCCGCGCCTGCCACGAATCCTTGAGCGTCACCACCCGGTTGAAAATCGGTTGGCCGGAGCGGGAGTCGACGCGGTCGGCGGCGAAGTAGCCGTGGCGCTCGAACTGGAAGCGTTGTTCGGGTTGGGCGTTTTTGAGGCTGGGTTCGAGTTGGGCGGTGATGCGAGTTTTTGAGGCCGGGTTGAGGTCGGCGAGGAAGTCGCGCTCAAGGTCGGGGGCGTCGCCCTCGCGCCGGGCGCCGGGGGCGGGGACGGCAAACAGGCGGTCGAAGAGGCGGACTTCGGCGGCATAGGCGTGAGCGGCGGAAACCCAGTGCAGGTTGCCTTTGACTTTGACGCTGTCGGCGCCCGGCGTGCCGGATTTGGTTTCCGGCAGATAGGTGCAGTGGACGGCGATGACGTTGCCGTTCGCGTCTTTGTCGCAACCGGTGCATTCGACGACGTAGCCGTAGCGCAGCCGGGCGCGGCTGCCGGGGGTGAGGCGGTGGAAGCCTTTTGGCGGGGTTTCCTGAAAATCTTCGGCTTCGATCCACAATTCGCGCGTAAAGGGCAGCGGGCGCTGGCCGCGTTCCGGGTGTTGCGGGTGGTTGGGGGCGAGGCATTCTTCGGTCTGGCCCGCCGGGTAGTTGTCGATGATGAGTTTCAAGGGGGCGAGCACGGCGACGCGGCGCTCGTCGGTTTCGTTCATGACTTCGCGCTGGGCGTCTTCAAAGAGGCTGTAGTCGATCAGCGAATCGGTTTTGGAAACACCGATGCGCTCGGCAAAGAGGCGAAAGCCGGCGGGGGAATAGCCGCGCCGCCGCGCCCCGGCGAGCGTTGGCATCCGCGGGTCGTCCCAGCCGCTCACGTGTTTTTCTTCGACCAACTGGATGAGTTTGCGTTTCGACAAAACGATGTAGGTCAGGTTGAGGCGCGAAAATTCGATCTGTTGCGGCAAGGGGCGCTGGACCAGGCCGCCTTCGGCGAGGCGCTCCAGCAGCCAGTCGTAGAAGGGGCGCTGGTCTTCAAATTCGAGGGTGCAGATGGAATGGGTGATGCACTCCAGCGCGTCTTCGATCGGGTGGGCGAAGGTGTACATCGGGTAGATGCGCCACCGGTCGCCGGTGTTGTGGTGCGTGGCGTGGCGGATGCGGTAAATGGCCGGGTCGCGCAGGTTGATATTGGGCGCGGCCATGTCGATTTTGGCGCGCAGCACATGCTGTCCATCGGCAAATTCCCCGGCCTTCATGCGCTGGAACAAATCGGCGTTCTCGGCGGCGCTGCGGTTGCGGTAGGGGGAATCTTTGCCCGGCTGCGTCAGGGTGCCCCGGCTGGCGCGCATTTCTTCCGCCGACTGGCTGTCGACATAGGCGTGACCGGCGCTGATGAGATATTCGGCGAAGG
>JAITWU010000220.1 GCA_031285115.1 Azonexus sp.
GCCCATGCCGTGCTGCCCGGCAATCACGATGAACGGACGGCCTTGCGCGCCGCCTTTGCCGGACAAAACTGGTCGCATCCGCAACTCGCCTGTCAGCGGGTCGATGTCGGCGAGTTCACGCTGCTGCTGCTCGACACTGCAATCGCTGGCGTTCCAGGCGGCGAATTTTCTCCGGCCCAGGAAGCCTGGCTCGACCAACATTGCCCTAGCGAACGGCGGGTTTTGCTGGCCATGCACCATCCACCGGCGGCGGTTGGCATCCCCATTCTCGACACCATCGCCTGCGCAGGCAGCGAACGGCTGGCCGCCTGGCTCGCCGGACGGCCCAATGTCGAAGCGGTGCTGTGCGGTCATGTGCATCGGCTGGTATTCACAACGCTGGCGAACCGGCCACTGTTCACTGCACCGTCGACGGTGCACCAGATTGCCCTGCAAGATGGCCTGCTCGCCTACACCCTCGAACCCGCCGGTTTTCTGGTGCATGACTGGCTGCCCGGACAGGCGCTACGCACGCACTACCTGCCGCTGGCAGTAGCGCCGGTCATCAACTACCCGGCGTAGCGGGCGCTTGCTTATTCCATTTCCAGATCAAACGATTACTTTGTCGACTTCGCTTGCCGTGCGATAGCACTGTCTGTGCTTCGTCTTCGCGTACTCCCTTGATCTGAAAATGGAATTACTTGATGAGCGGCAGCATGGCGCGAAATTCGTCAGTCGCCGCTCGGCGCAGCCATTCAAACAGCACCATTTCCGTCGTTACCACCTGCACGCCCAAAGCACGCAGGCGGGTGATGGCGGTTTCCTTGCTGGCTGGCGCGCGCGACGATGAGGCGTCGGCGACGAGATAGACCTGAAAATCCGCTTCGAGCAGGCCGCAAGCCGTTTGCAGTACGCAGACGTGGGTTTCCGTGCCGGTCAGGATGATCTGGCGGCGGCCAACGGCCAGCAACTGGTCGAGAATGCCCGGCTCGGCAGCGCAGGAGAAATGCGTTTTCTCGAAGAAATGCGCCTCTCCGGCGGCGTCCCGAATGGCGGGGAGGCTGGGGCCAAGGCCGCGCACGTATTGTTCGGAAACGAAAGCCGGCACCGCCAATTGAGCAGCGGCGTGGAGCAGACGCGCCGAATTGGCGGTGACGGTTTCCGTTTCGTGAATCGCCGGGGCCAGTTTTTCCTGAATATCGACGATCAGCAAGAGGGCGTTATCGCGGGAGATGAGCATGGCAAACAAGCGGAAATTGAGGCAGCGGCGATTGTCGCATGTTGCCCGGCAAGCGGGATATTTACCGGATTGGCGACACAGCGACCACCGCTTGATTTTTTTTTGTGGCCTTGGTAATATAAATTTTATTACCGCCTTGGAGGCCACCCATGACCACCACCGTCAAACTGCCCAATGCGCTGGAACTGGCTTTGCGTCAGCGTTGCGCCGCCGAAAGGCGCTCGATCAGCGAAGTGATGCGCGATGCGCTCACGGCTTATCTGGAAACGCCCGCCGCCCCCGCTTCGGCCTGGCAACTGGGCGCTGACCTGTTTGGCCTGCACGCGGGTCCGGCAAATCTGGCTGCGACGCGAAAGACCCATGTCGCCGACATCTGGGCGGAAAAACACGACCGGCGGGCTGCGTCATGAGCGATGATTCGCGCCCCGCGCCGGGTGTGCAGGAAGTCAGGGCGCTCTATCAGGTCGATGTGCTGCCGCTCAACGTGCTGGCCGACAGTGGCCCGCTGATCGCCCTGTTCAACGCGGCGGACGACTGGCATGTCCGCGTCGTGCAATGGCTCAAAGATCACCCGGAGACGCGGCTGATTACCACTTGGCCGGTGCTGACGGAAGTTTGCGCCCTGCTGGCGCGACGCATCCACAACCGGGCGGCGCTCGATTTTCTCGTCTGGGTCGAGCGCAGCGGTTTGTCCCTCGATACCGCCGGTCTCGCCAGCCTTTCCGAAGTCCGCCGCATCAGCCAGCGTTTCGCCAGCCTGCCGTTTGATCTTGCTGACGCCTCCATCGCCGAAGCCGCAGCACGTTTGGGGCTAAACGCCATTCTCAGCATTGACGCCGATTTCGACGTTTACCGCGACAACCAGGGGCGACCGCTGCGCAATCTCCTGCGCAGCTAGCCGCGCCCGCTAAAACGCCACTCGATACACGTAAGCCGCCCCCGCCAGTGCGGCGAAAAAGGCGGCGAGATGGCCCAAGGTAAACCAGAGGTAGCGGCGGGCGAATTTTTCCGGCGGCATGTTGGTGAGCAAAAATGGACGACCGCCGCCGGGGTAGGTCATCAGGTGCCAATCGGCGGCGGGCGCGGTTTCACGGCGGCGGCGGTCGATTTCGCGGCGAGCGGCGGCGCGGGCCAGTTCCCATTCAGATATGCTGATTTCGCCGTCGTTGTTGAGATCGAAACGTTTCAGGAATTGCGGGCGGTCTTTTTTCCATTCATCGAGCAGCGCCTTGACCGCTTCGTTACCCCAGGTCCGCTCATCGACGCTGCTCCGGGTCTTGAACTGGCCAAGGGCGTAGATCGAATCGTTCGGGAGCAGCAGCCATTGCGTATGGCGCTCGTTGCCGCTGATCCAGCTTTCCTTGCGAATGGAGAGCACTTCGGCCCCTTCCGGGTCGACCACGCATTCGCCGGTGCCATCGTCGAGAATAAAGTAGGAAGTCGAGGTTTCGCTGCTGACCTGACGCCAGCCATCGCTACCTCTACCACGCTGTTCGACGGTGTAGCGATACCAGAGGCAGGGGGCATTGCCGGGCGACAGCAGCGGCAGCCCTTCGAGCGCCTTGCCGCGTCCGATCAGTTCGACATAACCCTGCGCCGCCGAGGCGATCTGCGAAGTTGGCGTATTGGCGACCTCGCGCCGCCGATGCAGGGCGGCCAGCCAGCCGAACAGACTGAGGAGGGCAATGGCGCAGGCGATCCAGAACCAGGCTCGGTAACTGCCGATCTGCGCGCCGATGACGAGCAGCGTAGCCTGCCCGCCAGCGAGGATATAGCGCCCCGCGCCGTCCGTCAGGCGCTGGACGATTGTGCGTTGCATGGTTCAGCCCCCTCTCCCCAACCCCTCTCCCGCGAGGGGATAGGGGGTTTATCTCAGTTGCCGAACATCGCCTTGACATCGACATCGGCTTTTTCCGCAGTCGAAAACTCAAGCAGCGGTTTGGCGCCGAAACCGAACATTCGCGCCACGATGGCGTCCGGGAATTGTTCGATGCGGACATTGTTGATATTGACGCTCTCGTTATAAAACTCGCGGCGGTCGGCGATGGCGTTTTCGAGTTGCGAAATGCGCGTTTGCAACTGCATGTAGTTTTCGTTGGCGCGTAATTCGGGGTAGGCCTCGGCCACCGCGAACAGACGGCCCAGCCCTTGCCGCAGCATCCCTTCGGCCTCGCCCAGCGCGCCGATATTCTGCTGTTCGCGGGCGCTGTGCACCTGGGCGCGGGCGGCGATGACGCGCTCCAGCGTGCCCGCTTCAAACTCTTTGTACTGCTTGCAGACTTCGATCAGCTTGGGCAGTTCGTCATGCCGCTGCTTCAAAAGCACGTCGATATTGGCCCAGGCTTTCGCCACCGCGTGTTTGACCTGGACCAGATTGTTGTAAGCGGCGACGGCGTAAATGACGGCAACGACAATCGACCCGAGAAAAAACATTGTGGCGATACCCATGATGCCTCTCCTTCAAAGTAACGACTAACGAAACACCACCGTCTTGTTGCCATCGACCAGCACGCGGTCTTCGAGATGGTAGCGCAGGCCGCGGGCGAGTACGGTTTTTTCGATGTCTTTGCCGTAGCGCACCATGTCTTCCGGCGAATCGGAGTGGTCGATGCGGATCACGTCCTGCTCGATGATCGGCCCGGCGTCGAGTTCGCGGGTGACGTAGTG
>JAITWU010000287.1 GCA_031285115.1 Azonexus sp.
GTGCTGCTCCTCGACTACGGCTTTCCCCGCCGCGAGTTTTATCATCCGCAGCGCGGGCGCGGCACCTTGATGTGCCATTACCGCCACTACGCGCACACCGATCCCTTCTATCTGCCGGGTTTGCAGGATGTCACCGCCCACGTCGATTTCACCGCCATCGCCGCCGCCGCTGACGGCGCTGGCCTCGATGTTCTCGGTTACACGAGTCAGGGCCGCTTTCTGCTCGAATGCGGCATTCTCGATCGGCTCAGTGAAATTCCCAACGCCAGCACCGAATACCTGCGCGCCGCCAGCGCCGTGAACAAACTCTTGCTGCCGCATGAAATGGGCGAACTGTTCAAGGTCATCGCCCTGGGGCGCGGTCTGGATGAGCCGTTATGCGACTTTGTCAGCGGCGATCAGTGTCATCGTTTGTAACCGCGCATTGTGTTTCTCGCCCTGACCGCTAAACTGAAAGCATTGCGGTTTGACTTTGGAGTAAAGACAAAATGGACATTGGATCAGTTGGCAGCCTGACTTCTGCGCTGTCGCAAGCGCAAACGGGCGATGCCGTGGGTTTGCTGGTGATGAAAAAAGCCATCAATGCCCAGGAACAATCGGCTCTGCAATTGCTGCAAGCCTTGCCGCAGATGACGAGCAACCCGCCGAACCTCGGCAACAGCGTTGACGTCAAAGCGTAGAAATCAAAGCGTAGAAATCAAAGCGTCTCCAGCCAGTCGCGCAACATGGCCGCTACCTGCGGCCATTCTTTTTCGTGGGTCACGGCGTGCCCCATGCCGGGGAAAATGTGGCAGGGCACGCCATAGGCGTGGGCGGTGTTGTCGACGAGAAATGACGGCACCAGCACATCTTCCTCAGCGCCGAGAATGAGCATCGGCGGCCGGTGCATGGCGCGCAGGCAGGGCAGGTTGAACATCGACATATCCCACAGCGCCCGCTGTGATTCCGCTTGCAGTTTGCCCAGCCAGGCGGTCAGCATGGCTTCATCGACATCGCTGGCGAACAGGGCTTCGCGCAGCGTGGCGGTGTTGGTGTAATGACCGGCGAGAATGCGGTTGATTTCGGCAAACAACTGCGGTTTACGCAAAAGCAGATGAAATTGCGCCGCCAGCAGGCCCTGCGGCGGCACCGAGCAGATCAGCGCCGCGCCCGGCAAAGGCCGCTGTTCGAGCGTTTTCTGGACGATGAAGCCGCCCATCGAATGACCAACCAGCACCGGCGTTTCGTCGAGCGCGGCGATGACGGCGGCGACATCTTCGACGTAATCGTCAATCGAATACCAGTCGAGATTTTGCCGCCCGGCGCTGCCGCCATGTCCGCGCAGGGACAGCGCATGACAGGCGAACCCGGCGGCGGCGAGAAAGGGCATGAAGGTCTCGCTCCACATCCAGGCCCCGGCAAAAGCGCCGTGGATGAACAAAACCGGCGGCCTCCTGGCGGCGGTTTTTTTGGGCAGACAGGAGAGGAGTTCGATGCCGTCGATGGCGCGGTGGTGAATCATGGCGGTCAATCCGGAGGAGGCGTGATTAAATGCGATTTTCCCAGGGGAAGGCAAGGTAAAAAATCATGGTCAAATGGGTGTTGACGCTGCTCATCGCCATTTTTCTGCTCGGCATCCTGACGCCGCATCTTGCCCGTTTCATCCGCTTTGGCCGCTTGCCCGGCGATCTGGCGCTGCGTTTTCGCGGTCGCGTTTACCACTTTCCCTTCGTCTCGGTTCTGTTGCTGTCATTGCTGCTGTGGTTGCTGACGCGGCTGGTTTGAGGTTGCTTCAGGCGATGCCGAGCGCATCCTTGACGGCCTTGACGCGAGCCGCGTGGAGGCGTTCGGGAATTTGCTGCGGCGCGCTGCAACGACGGGCGATTTCAGCCGCGAGAACGGTATTGACTGCGGCCAGCGCCGCGCGTAGCAGGCCGGGGCTTTCGTAAGGACGATCTTCCCAGCCGAGGCGGCCCGTGTAGTCGCAGGCGCAGGCTTCCAGTAATTGCGCGAAGCGTTGCGGGCGGCGTCGGGCGTCGCATTTTTCGAGCAGACTGACGAGAGTGCTGGCGCGGAGTTCTCCGGCGCAGTGGATATTGCTGTGGTGACGGGCCATGAGCAGGGCAAGATCACGGCAGTCCACCGGCACGCGCAGGCGTTGCGCCAGTCGTTCAATCTGGCCCACGCTGCGCTCCTCATGGCCGATGTGGCGCGGCAGGATGTCGGCAGGCGTCAGCGCCTTGCCGAGATCGTGGGTCAGCGCCGCAAAGCGCACCGGCAGCCCGTAGCCGCGCCGGGCGGCCTGGCTGACGACCATCATTGTGTGGATGCCGGTGTCGATTTCCGGGTGGTAGTCGGCGCGTTGCGGCACGCCAAAGAGCGCGTCGACTTCCGGCAACAGCCGGGCCAGCGCGCCGCAGTCGCGCAGCGCCGCGAACATCCGCGCCGGTTCTGCTTCCATCAAGCCCCGCGCGAGTTCCTGCCAGACCCGCTCGGCGACGAGGTGGTCGACTTCGCCATCGGCCACCATCCGCCGCATCAATTCCAGTGTTTCCGGGGCGATGGTGAAATCGCCGAAGCGGGCGGCGAAGCGGGCCAGGCGCAGGAGGCGCACCGGGTCTTCGGCAAAGGCCGGGCCGACATGGCGCAAGACCTTGTCAGCGAGATCGCGCTGGCCGCCGTAGGGGTCGATCAA
>JAITWU010000383.1 GCA_031285115.1 Azonexus sp.
GCGTGATAACAGCCGCCCCCGGCTGCCACCACAAGCCCCTCGCCCCTTGCGGGAGAGGGGGTGGGGAGAGGGGTGAGCGCCTCGTCGGCGTCGGCGGCTCAATCTTGCCGCACCGCACAAATCGCCTGCCGCACCGCCGGTTTCGGCGCATCGACAAAACCTTCCACATAAGCGATTTCGCGCAATCCGGCAAACGCCGCAACAGCCCGCAATTCACCGGGGCGGAGCAGAAAATCGGGATTGGACGGCTTGCCAAAAGCGGCGTTGCCATCCATGAACGTCTCGTAAATCAACACACCGCCCGGCGCGAGCAGCGCCAGCAAGTCCGGCAAACGGGGCCGCCACAGATAGTTGGTGACGACGATGCCAGCAAACTGCCGCCCGGCCAGCGGCCAGTTTTCGCCTTCGAGATCGAGACAGGCGGTTTCGATGCCGGGAACGCCCTGCAACCGGGCCAGCGCCGCCGCGTCGCGGTCGACCGCCAGCACCCGCCGCCCGGAAGCCGCCAGCAAACGGCTGTGACGGCCACTGCCGCAGGCGAAATCGAGGAACAAGGCGACCTCTGCGCCCGACGCGCCCCCGGCCTCGCTCGCACGCGGGGCGCAGGGCGTAGCCATTACCGGCAAGGCGGCAAGATGGGCGATAACCCAGGGTGAAGGCGGTATCATCGGCGGCTGTTCATTCACGGAGTCGGTCATGGCAAATGGCGTGGTGGTTGCTGAAAGCGGCAAGGGAAAATACCAGCAAGAGGTCCATATCGGCCAGCATCATCTCCTTGCCGATGAACCGGCCAGCATGGGCGGCGACGACAGCGGCCCGGCCCCGTTCGATTTTTTGCTGACCGCGCTCGGCGCGTGCACGGCAATGACGCTGCGCATGTACGCCGAAAGAAAGGGCCTCGCGCTGCGTCAGGTCAGCGTCGCCTTGCAGCACGAAAAAATCGCAATCGACGGCATCCCCCGCGACCGCATCGGACGGCAAATCACGCTCGACGGCGACCTGAGCGCCGCCGAACGCCAGCGCCTTCTCGAAATTGCCGAAAAATGCCCGCTGCACCGCACCCTGAGCCAGCCGCTGGTGATTGAAAGTTGTCTCACCGCCCCCCCCTGAATTTGCTGCGACTGCTGAAAGCGCCTGTTTGATATGTACCGGGAAAATTTGCTACCCGCGATCAATAAAGTGGATTGCTTCCGGGCGGGCTGCGTTGCTGGCACCATGACCACCGGCAAGGTGGCAATGCCGTGTCGAACGCTGGCTGCGCCTCCCCGCCAGAGTATGATTTAATATGATTTCCGCCTTGTCCACGATTGGGAGAACAACATGCCCGCTGCCATCGAGCGTCTGACCATCACCATGCCCGCAGAAATGTCCGACGCCATCAAACAGGCCGTGGACGGGGGCGACTACGCCTCAGCCAGCGAAGTAATACGTGAAGCCTTGCGCGAATGGAAAACCCGGCGTCATCTTATGCTCAACGAAATCGCGGCGCTCAAAGCGGACATCGACCAAGGGCTGGCCGATGTCGCGGCAGGCCGCGTCAAAAAATTCAATGCCGAAAGCATCGTGGCGCGAGGAAAGCAATTATTAGCCGCTCGCTCAAACTAACCGATACTGCCGAAGGCGACTTGGCGGAAATCTGGTCATATATTGCCGAAGAGGCATCAGAAACCACAGCAACGCGGTTGGTGAATAAAATTCATGAAACCTGCGCGAAGTTGCTGGCTTTTCCCTTGGCGCATCCAGCGCGTCCCCAGTTAGGCCCTGATCTGCGCGTTACTTTCCACGGCGCGTATGCCATTTATTACTGCCCCGGCGCTGATGTCGTCACCATCATCCGTGTCTTGCATGGCGCACGCGATGTCTGGGCGATTGCCGATGAAGGCGGTTTTTTGTGATCCGGCCCGGCGCTCGAAAACCCGGCCTCATGCAAGACCTGCTCACTGCGGTGAACGCAGACTTGTCGGCAAGCGGAAAATGCCGAGACGCTTCTCCCATCGCCGCGCCTGTCACCAAACCATAATAATTCCGGCGTTTTTCCGTGATACGATGGTGCGATGCACAATAAACTGCGCCAAAAAGGATGACACTATGCTGGAACAGCACTATCTCACCACCCTGTTTGAGCCAAAATCCGTTGCCGTCATCGGCGCTTCCGAGCGCGAAAATTCGGTTGGCAACATCATCTTCAAGAATATCCTCAGTTCCGGTTACACCGGGCGGCTGTACGCCATCAATCCCAAGCACGACAGCATTCTCGGCCAGCCCGCCTACAAGTCGATCGAGGAAATCGGGGCGCGGGTCGAGATGGCGGTGGTCGCCACCCGGCCGCAGACGGTGCCGCAACTGATCGAGCAATGCGGGCGCAGCGGCGTGCGCAATGTGATCGTCATTCCCGCCGGGTTTTCTGAGGCCGGTCATGTCGGCGCGGCGCTCGAACGCAAGATGCTCGAAATCGCCCGTTCCTACAATGTCCGCATCCTCGGCCCCAACTGCCTGGGCGTGATCCGCCCGGATCTTTCGCTCAACGCCACGTTCACCCGCAGTTCCGCCGATGCCGGGAACCTCGCTCTGGTTTCGCAGTCGGGCGCGATGTGTTCGGCGGTACTCGACTGGGCCAAGGCCAACCAGATCGGTTTTTCCTCGGTTATTTCGCTCGGCATGACGGCTGATATTGATTTTGGCGAAATCCTCGATTACCTGGTCTATGACAACCGCACCCATTACATCCTGATGTATGTCGAAGGCATCAGGAATGCGCGGCGCTTCATGAGCGCCTTGCGCTCGGCTGCGCGCATCAAGCCGATCATTCTGCTCAAGGCTGGCCGCCACGAGGCGGGGTCGCAGGCGGCGGCGGCGCATTCGGGCATGGCGGCGGTTTCCGATCCGGTGTTCGATGCCGCCGTGCGGCGGGCGGGCGTCGTCCGGGTGCAGAATGTCGGCCAGTTGTTCTATGCCGCCAAGGCGCTGGCTTCCAAGTTCCGGCCCAAGGGCAACCGGCTGGCGATCATCACCAACGGCGGCGGCCCCGGCGCGATGGCCGCCGACCGCGCGGGCGATCTCGGCATTCCGCTGGCCGAGTTGTCGAACGAAACGATGGCGGAGTTGAACAAGCTGATGCCGCAGGGCTGGTCGCACAACAACCCGATCGACATCCACGGCGACGCAACGCC
>JAITWU010000411.1 GCA_031285115.1 Azonexus sp.
CGGCGATGGGAATGCGCACCGCCCGCGCATCGAAATCCCGGGAAAAACTCTGAAAGACGCCGACCACCTCGAACTCCATCGTGTTGAGCGCCCCTTCCGGCGTATTGAGCACCACCGAAATCCGATCCCCCGGCGCCACCTGCATCGCCTTGGCGACGCCCTGCCCGAGCGTGATGCCGAAATTGTCGCTATCGGCGAGTGGCCGCCCGGCGACCATCTGCATAAAGCTGCCGAGCTTTTGCTCCTTGTCCGGCTCGACGCCCTCGCCGATGATCGGCCAGTCGGTTCGGCCATTATTCAAAAGGCCGGAAAAATTGACCCGCAACAGCACATCATCCACTTCCGGCCACGCCGCGATGCGCTGCTTCAGCGCCTCCGGCTGCTCGATCAGATATTTTTCCGGCGAGCGCGAGCCGTAAGTGAAATAGCCCTCCTTGACCACTTGCAGATGCCCCGACTGCGAATGAATCAGCGCCTCGCCCAACTGGACGAAAATATCCTGGATGAAACCGCCGCTCAGAATCAGACCGAGCACGCCAAAAACGATCGCCGACAAGGTCATGCCGGTTCGCACTTTTTGCCGAAGAACATTGCGGATAGCGAGTTTCAACATAATGCTCACCGATTGTGGCGCAAGGCGTCGACAATCACCTTGCGCGACGCCTTCCAAGCCGGGTAAATACTGGCTAAAAGGGTGGTGGCGATAGCGAGGAAGAATCCCTGCAAAGCCATCGGCCAGGTCAGCAGAATTTCGGCGGTATAGCCAAAAGCCATGCCCGGCGGCGCTGGCATCGGAATGCCGATGGCCGAAATGCCGAGCGCCGCCAGCCAGCCCACCAGCAAGCCGAGCGCGCCGCCGAAGCAACCGAGCAACACGCCTTCCGCCAGAAAGAGACTGAGAATCTCAGCCCGCCGCGTCCCCACCGCCATCATCGTGCCGATTTCGCCGGTGCGTTCGAGCACGCTCATCATCAGCGAATTGGCAATACTGAGCATGATGATGACGGCAATAATCAGCCGCACCACCCCCACCTGCTTGCCGAACAATTCCGCCGTCTTGTTATAAAAATCGGCCATCTTGTACCACGGCACAAACTCGATCGGCTGCCCGCTAAAACGCGCCTCCAGCGTCGCCAGCGCGGCATCGGTATCCTCCGTCCGGTCGAGCAGCACGGCGTAGGAATGTGCGCCATCGACCTTCAACAACTGCCGCGCAATGGTGATCGGCACGCGCAGGGCGGAATCGTCATAAGCCTTGGTAATCGTCGCAAACAGCCCGCGCACCGTACCCTCCACGGCATTGATGCGCCCGCCCGCCGTATTGACCACCAGCACAATCGTATCGCCGGGCTTCACCCCGAGATTGGCCGCCAGCCCCTGACCAAGCAAAATCCCCCTGGGGTCACCGCTGCTCATCGCCTGACCATCAACGATAGTGATCGAGCCGCTGAGATCGCCCTCCAGATCAGGATCGACCCCCTCGCCGATAAACGAAATAGTCGCCTCCTCATGGCTCGCCAGACCGCTGAAAAAAAGGCGCGGGGCGATAGTGCTGACCGGCAGATCCGCCTTCACCAGCGCAAGCTGTTCCGGCTTTAACGGAAACAGAAAAGCAAAGGGATCGGACTGCCCACTTTCCAGATAACCCGGCTTGAACAGGCGGATATGCCCCAACTGCGAATGAATGGTCGATTCCCGGCCATAGCGCAAGTTCCACTCGATGAAGCCAGCGGCCAGCAGGAGCGAGGTAATGCCAAAGCCAATCGCCAGAACAGCCATGACTGAGCGCCGACCGTTGCGGACAATATTGCGGAAAGCCAGCGCGAATGACAGTTTGACCATGACGAGAGAGTAGTGCAGAACGCGCTATCGGGAAAGCCCGCAGGACAATCGCATCAATGTTTTTGCCACGGTTGGCCACCCCATTGAATAAGCGGACGGCTCGCGCCGGTTGCGCCGGGCAGCCGCACGAAACGCATCCGTCGCAACCAGCGCGATTCGCCTTTGGGGCGGTAGAAAGGCGGCAGCCCGGATGGGCCGAAGATGGCTGCGACCGGAGTCAGCGCCGGTTATGGGGCTGCTGCTGCAAGCGCAGCGGCGGCGCGAGTCTGCCAGCCTTTGCCACTGGCGCGCCAACGCGCCACGACATCCGGGTCAAGACGAAGTGTCACCGGCGATTTATGCACGGCTTGCACGGGGCGACCTCTGGTTCGAGCGGCAATTTGCTCCGGCGTCGTTACCCGGCCTTCACCCTTGACAGCCTGGGCAACCGATTCCAGCAAATCACGCTCAAACTGGGTCAATTCAGACTCTTTGGTCTTTGGCATGAGCTTACTCCAACAATTTACGCAGTTCCTTCAAGAACTTGTGTGAAAGATTATCCGTAGTGGACTTGGGGTACACCATCAGAAGGCTAACCGTGCCGGATTCAAGACGCACGAAGTAAATTACCCGAACGCCACCACGCTTGCCTGTTCCCCTCTTTGACCAGCGTACTTTGCGCAAGGGCGCGAACTGGGGAATGACATCGCCCGCTTCCGGATTCGCGGCGATGAAATCAACGAACGCTTCACGCTCATCCTCACGCCATACCGCATCGGCATAGCGAAGGTAAACCGGGGTTTCAATCACGGTCATCAGCATGGCAATAATTGTACATCGAATAATTTATGCCGCCAATCTCTTTTTCGCATACAGAAATGATCGCCCCTCGTCAATCGACTGGGGCGATCCCCACCCAAGAGCCAGGCACAACGGGTGTCGGAAATGCTTACAGCGGGGACAACCGAAAAATGCCGAAGGCAAAAACAAGGTTCTAACTAGCTGTTTTTATTTGACAAACAAACTCTGGCACGCATGGTGCTTTAGGTCTGCCGCAATCTGCTTTCAACCCACTTGAGGAGTTCAATCGTGAAAAACCTAATTAAAAAAGCACTT
>JAITWU010000414.1 GCA_031285115.1 Azonexus sp.
CGCCTGACGCAGTTCGCCATCCTCGGCCTGTTCCTGCTCGGCCCGCTGACGGCCTGGATCGCCAACGACGGCAAAGAGCAAGTTATCAAAGACAAGGTTTTCTGGCTGGTCAAAGGCAACCTCAATTACAGCTACACCGCCTTGCCCAAATCCATTGACGCGCTCAAGACGGCGATTGCCACCGGAGAGGCCAATGACAGCGGGTTTTTCTTCCTGCCGCTGACCGACCCGCTGGTTGCCCTCCAGTCGGCCTTTGCCGGTCATGTGCCGGAGCGGCTCGGCCTGATCGGCGTCGCCATCGTCGTCGTCTTCTACCTGCTCTTTGGCGGTCGCCTTTTTTGCAGTTGGGTCTGCCCCGTCAATATCGTCACCGATACCGCTGGCTGGTTGCGCCGCCGCCTTGGCGTCAAAGGCAGCGTCCACCTCGGGCGGGCCGCCCGTTACTGGATTCTCGGCATGGTCTTGCTTGGTTCGGCGCTTACCGGCGTCGTGCTGTGGGAACTCATCAATCCGGTTTCGATGCTGCACCGTGGTTTGATCTTTGGCCTCGGCATGGCGTGGACGGTGGTGCTGGCCGTTTTTCTTTTTGACCTGTTCGTCATGAGTCGCGGCTGGTGCGGCCATCTGTGCCCGGTCGGCGCGTTTTACAGCCTGCTTGGCCGCGCCTCGCTCTTGCGCGTCGCCGCCCCGGCCCGCGCCGCCTGTAACGACTGCATGGACTGCTTCGAGGTCTGCCCGGAGCCGCAAGTCATCCGCCCGGCCCTGAAGGGCGAAGCCAAGGGCGTCGGGCCGGTGATTCTCGCCGCCAACTGCACCAACTGCGGCCGCTGCATTGATGTTTGCGCGAAGGACGTATTTACCTACGGCCTGCGTTTCAATAACCCGGTTTCGACGGCGTCACTGGCGACGCCCGTAACCGACCGATCTGCCCATGTTTGAGGAGGAGCGCCATGATGAAACCGACCCTGAAGACGATATTTGCCACGCTGGCTGCCGCCGCCTGCTGGACCTTGGCCCAACCCGGATTCGCCCAGGAAGCGCCGACCCCGATGCGCGGGGCTGACGTGGCGGCGGTCGACCAGGCCCCGGACGCCAAGCAATACCTGGGCGGCAGGCCGGGCGGGCAGGAAATGGTGGCCCGCACTTTCGACGGACAACCCCCGGTCATCCCGCACGCCATGGATAACTTCGATGAAATCACGCTCGAAGAAAACCAGTGCCTGAGCTGCCATGACGCCGCCAATTACGTGAAGAAAAAAGCGCCCAAAATCGGCGACAGCCACTTCCGCGACCGTGACGGCAAACTGCTCAAGGCAGCCGCGGCAGCCCGCCACAACTGCACCCAGTGCCACGTCCCGCAGGTCGACGCGCCGCCCCTGGTCGGCAACGACTTCAAGGGCGTGGTCGCCAGCGCCAAGGGCAAGAAAAAATAAGGCGGCAAACGACAAAGGGAGCCGCTGGCTCCCTTTGTTTTCCCGGTCGAGCTTTTACGCTTCCGCCAGCGCCCCGCGCATTTTCTGCAAGGCTTTTACCTCGATCTGGCGGATGCGTTCCGCCGAAACATCAAATTCCGCCGCCAGTTCGTGCAATGTTGCCGCTTCGCCAGCGTGCAGCCAGCGCGCTTCGACAATCCGCCGACTGCGCGGGTCGAGGACGCTCAAAGCTTCCTGCAAGCCTTCATCGTGCAAACGGGCGATGGCCTTGCCTTCGATGACGCGGGTCGGCTCATAGCGCGAATCGGCAAGATAGTCGATCGGGGCGAACGCCTCGTCGCCATCGTCCGGGCTGCCTTCGAGCGCCAGATCGCGGCCCATGAGGCGGGTTTCCATTTCGACCACTTCCTCGCGCTTGACCTTGAGGCGGGCGGCGACTTCCGCCGCCTGCGTGCCGGAAAGCGTGCTGACGCCTTCGTAGTCGTTCTTCAAGCTACGCAGGTTGAAAAAGAGTTTTCTCTGCGCCTTGGTCGTCGCCACCTTGACCAACCGCCAGTTTTTCAGGATGTAGTTGTGAATCTCGGCCTTGATCCAGTGAATGGCGAAGGACACCAGCCGCACGCCGCGCGTCGGATCGAAGCGTTTGACCGCCGTCATCAGGCCGATATTGCCTTCCTGAATCAAATCGGCATGCGGCAAGCCGTAGCCGAGATAATTGCGGGCCACCGAAATGACGAGGCGCAAATGCGAGAGCACGAGCTGCCGCGCCGCTTCGACATCGCCTTCATTGCGAAAGCGTCTGGCCAGCCCCGTCTCTTCCGCCTCGGACAGCATCGGATAACGATTCGCCGCCTGAATATAGGCGTCGATATTGCCGACGGCTGCGGGGATGGGAAGGGTCATTGCCTGGGTCATGAAATCTGTCCTCGAAAAAACAGGGGGTTATTCTAGCACTCGCCACATGAGAGTGCTAAGAGCGCAGAAAGTTTCACGGAGTCGGCGGCAACGGCGTCATGACCGCCGCCCGGCGGGATGTCGGGCGGGCGATAATGATTGCTTTGCCGCCCGCCGGATATTTTCCCGTTGTCTCTCTCGTTGTCTCTCCCGTTGCCATGACGCCGCTTCCCGCCGCCCTCTACCGTGGCCGCTTCGCCCCATCGCCTTCCGGCCCCTTGCATTTTGGCTCGCTGGTCGCCGCCGTCGGCAGTTATCTCGATGCCCGCTGTCAGGACGGAGAATGGCTGCTGCGCATGGAAGATGTCGATACGCCGCGCAACGCGCCGGGCGCGGCGGACGATATTTTGCGCACGCTGGAAAGTTTCGGCTTTGAGTGGGATGGGCCGGTGCTGTGGCAAAGCCAGCGTCAGGATGCTTACGCGGCGGCGCTCGATACTTTGCGGGCGGGCGGCATGGCCTATGCCTGCGCCTGTTCGCGCCGGGAAATTGCCGATTCGGCAACGCAACCGGCGGTCGATGGCGGCCTTGCCTATTCCGGCGTTTGCCGCAACGGTCTGCCGCCGGGGCGGGCGGCGCGGGCCTGGCGGCTGCGGGTTGGCGATGAAGAAATCGTGTTTGTCGACCGTTTGCAAGGGCGACAAACGCAACGCCTGGAACAAGACGTTGGCGACTTCGTGCTGCGCCGGGCTGACGGCCTGTTCGCCTATCAACTGGCCGTCGTTGTCGATGATGCGTTTCAGGGCGTCACCGACATCGTTCGCGGCGCTGATCTGCTCGCTTCGACGCCGCGCCAGATCTGGCTGCAACGCTGTTTGGGCTATCCCCAGCCGCGTTACGCCCATTTGCCGGTGGCGGTCAATGCGGCGGGCGAAAAGTTATCGAAACAAACCCGCGCGCCAGCGCTCGACACCCGCCGGGCGGCGGCGGAACTGGTTCGCGCCTTGCGTTTTCTCGGCCAGACGCCGCCGGATCAATTGTCAGCAAGCCTGCCCGCCGAAGTTTGGCGCTGGGCGCGGCAGCATTGGGATTTTGCCGCCGCGCCACGGCAGCGCCTCATTGATCCTGGCGCTTGACCGCAGCAATTTCTTCATCCGCCCCCCACAGTTTTTGCCCGTAGCCGGTGAGGCCGGTCAGGGCGCGGATCAGGCTGTAACTCACCCAGCGCACGAAACGCGAATGCCAGGGTTGGCGAATGAGGTCAGCGAGGCGCGTTTCTTTTGCCCCGGCGCTGATTGCCGTTTCGAGGCTGGCGCGTAGCTGGCTGGCGAAGGCGCAGTCGCGCACGGCGACGTTGGCTTCTTTGGCGAGCAGGAGGCTGAACGGGTCGATGTTCGAGGAGCCGACAGTGGCCCACAAGTCGTCGATGACGGCGACTTTGGCGTGCATGAAGCTCTTTTCGTACTCGAAAATGCGGATGCCTTGCTTGAGCATCCACTGGTACAGCGCCTGCGTCGCGTAGCGCAAGAGCGGATGATCGGTTTTGCCCTGCAACAGCACGGTGACGCGCACGCCGCGCCGGGCGGCGGCCTGCAAGGCGCGGTTGAAGCGCACGCCGGGCAGGAAATAGGCGTTGGCGATGAGAATTTCTTTTTTCGCCCCGGCGATGGCGTCGAGATAGGCGTTGTGGATGTCGTTGCGGTGCAGGAGGTTGTCGCGGATGAGGAGGGCGGCGCGCTGGTTGCCTGGAGGTTCCTCTACTGCTTGCGGCGCGTCTTCACCCGCTCCCCCGGCCCCTCTCCCGTCAAGGGAGAGGGGGGTATGGAGACGATAGCGGCGCTGGAAATTGACCCAGGCGACGACTTCCCACATCCGCTGCATGGTGTGCAGGATGCGTTCAACCAGCGGCCCTTCGACCGCGACGGCGTAGTCGTAGCGCGGTTGCAGGCCGGGCGGGGCGTTGTTGTCGTCGGTGATATTGATGCCGCCGACGAAGGCGAGACGGGCGTCGATGACGGCCAGTTTGCGATGCAGCCGACGCAGGCGGTGGCGGCGCAGTTTGAAGCGGCCCAGTTCGGGCCGGTAGAGCATGGCGCGGATACCGGCGGCGGTTAATTCCGGCAAAAAATCGGCGCTGAAATTGCTGCCGCCAAAGCCATCGACAATCACATTGACGACGACGCCGCGCGCTGCGGCGCGGCAGAGCGCGGCGCTGACCTGTTTGCCGATTTCGTCATTGGCGTAGATGTAGGTTTCGATAAAGATTTCGCGGCTTGCGCCCGCGATTGCCGCCAGCAGGGCGGGGAAATATTCGGCCCCCGAGTTGAGCAACGTCAGGCGGTTGCCGGGCAGGTAGTCAGTCGCCATGCCGGTCGAGGTAGGCCGACAGGGCCGCATGGTCGGAAATTTTCGACCACGGCAGACCGTGGTGGACGGCTGTGCGGCGCACCGAAAAGCCGCGCACATAAATGCGATCGAGGCGAAACAGCGGCAGCGCCGCCGGAAAACTCTTGACCGGCGTGCGGCGACCGAGACGGTTCGGCTGGGTGAAGACTTCCTCGACGCCGAGCAGTTGTTCCAGCAATTTACCGGCCCGGTTGCGCCAGTCGTTGAAATCGCCAGCGACGATCAAGGGCGCATCCGGCTCGTCCATGCCGTTCAGGTAATCGGCCAGCGCCGCCAACTGTTTGCGGCGGGAATAGCCAAAGAGCGAGAGATGGGCGCAGACGCAGTGCGCCGCCGGGCCGCGCGGCAATTCGATACGGCAGTGCAGGAGACCGCGCCGCTCGAAGCGCAGATGGGTGACATCCTGATTGTGGCTGTGCAGGATCGGAAAGCGCGACAAAATGGCGTTGCCGTGGTGGCCGTGGTCGTAAAGCATGTTGTGGCCGTAGGCGGCGTCCGGCCAGACATCTTCGGCGAGAAATTCGTGCTGCGCGGCACTGGGCCAGTTGTCGTGGCGCTCGGCGTGGCCGAGGTGGAGGCCCTGGACTTCCTGCAAAAAAACGATGTCGGGATTGAGATGGCGCAGACGCTCGCGTAGTTCATGCACCATCATCCGCCGGTTGAACTGGGAAAAACCTTTGTGGATGTTGAAGGTGGTGATGTGGAGCGGCGGCTGGCTCAGGGAAAGCCCCTCTCCCTTGAGGGAAGAGGGGTTGGGGAGAGGGTGAGAGCCGCGGGCCCCGACCCCCCCCCCCCCC
>JAITWU010000274.1 GCA_031285115.1 Azonexus sp.
ACATCGACACGCCGCTCGGCCTGCGCGACCGGGCGATGATCGAAGTCATCTACGCCTGCGGCCTGCGCGTCTCCGAACTGGTGGCCCTCAACCTCTATGCCGTCAATTTCAACGACGGCGTCGTCCGCGCCCTCGGCAAGGGCGGCAAAGAGCGTCTGACGCCACTCGGCGATATTGCCGTCGACTGGCTGCGGCGCTATCTGGCGGAAGCCCGCCCGCTCATTCTCAATGGCCGCCAGAGCGATGACCTGTTCATCACCGGGCGCGGCGCGGCAATGACCCGGCAGGCGTTCTGGCAACTCCTCAAACGCTACGCGCGGCTTGCCAGCATCGACCCCGATAGCCTCTCGCCGCATGTTCTGCGCCACGCCTTCGCCACCCATCTGCTCAACCACGGCGCCGATTTGCGCGTCGTCCAACTGCTGCTTGGTCACGCCGATATTTCAACGACGCAGATTTACACCCACGTCGCCCGCGAACGCCTCAAGGCGCTCCACGCCGAGCATCATCCGCGCGGCGGCTGAAGGCGTTGGCAAGGCGTTAAAATGGCGCCATGAAAAAGCCCGAACACGCCCCCGAAACACCGGCCACCCAGTTCCTCAAAACGCATCAGGTGGCCTTTTCCAATCATCTTTACACCTACGAAGAACACGGCGGCACCCGCGTCTCGGCCCGTGAATTGAAGGTCGATGAACATGCCGTCATCAAAACACTGGTTTTTGCCGACGAACAGGCGAAACCGCTCATCATCCTCATGCACGGCGACTGCAAGGTTTCCGCCAAGGAACTCGCCCGTCAGGCCGGTTGCAAGAAGGTCGAGCCATGCCAGCCGGAAGCCGCCACCCGCCACACCGGCTTTCTCATCGGCGGCACCAGTCCGTTCGGCACGAAGAAAACGCTGCCGGTTTTTCTCGAAAAAAGCATCCTCGATCTGCCGCTGATCTACATCAACGGCGGCAAACGCGGCTATCTGGTCGGCATCGACCCGCGTGAAATCGTGCGCACGCTCAAGCCAACGCTGGTCGAAGTGGCGCTGGCGTCATAGCGGGCGGCCAAAGCCACGCCCTTTGCCCCGCGCTGCCGCATTCTTGTGCATTGCCGCAATAGGCTAAAATCCTGCCTTTGACAGCTCCGCCGCTCCCCATGACCGCCCGTCTGCGCGAAATTCCCTATAACTACACCTCTTTTTCCGACCGCGAGATCGTCATCCGCCTGCTCGGCGACGATAACTGGGCGGCGCTCGATGAATTGCGCGGCGAGCGCATTACCGGGCGCTCGGCGCGGATGCTCTATGAGGTGCTGGGCGACATCTGGGTGGTGCAGAGGAATCCCTATCTGGAGGACGATCTCCTGCGCAACCGCGAGCGGCGGGAAGCCCTCGTCAGCGCCTTGCGGCATCGGTTGACGGAGGTCGAAAAGCGGCGGGCCGAACGGGCGGCGGATGATCCCGAACGCTCGGTCAAAGTCCGCCGTCTGGTCGAGGCGGCGGAGCAGGCGGTGGATCGTTTTGCGGCGCGTTTCGAGAAAACCATCGAATTGCGCCGCAAGGTGCTCAAAACCCTGGGCCGCCATACGCGCCGCGACAATATCGCCTTCGACGGCCTCGCGCGCGTGGCGCATGTGACGGATGCGACCGACTGGCGGGTCGAATATCCCTTCGTCGTCCTTACCCCGGATACGGAGGAGGAAATCGGGCCGCTGGTCAAAAGCTGTATCGAACTGGGCCTGACCATCATCCCGCGCGGCGGCGGCACGGGTTATACGGGCGGCGCGGTGCCGCTGGTCTGGCGTTCGGTGGTGATCAATACGGAAAAACTGATCGACATCGGCCCGGTCGAGGAGATGATTCTGCCCGGCACTGACGCGCCTTACGCCACCATCCGCACCAGCGCCGGGGTCGTGACCGACCGTGTTGCAGAAGCGGCGGCGGCGGCGGGGCGCGTTTTTGCGGTGGACCCAACATCGGCCAGCGCCTCCTGCATCGGCGGCAACATCGCCATGAACGCGGGCGGCAAAAAGGCCGTGCTGTGGGGCACGGCGCTCGACAATCTGGCCTGGTGGAAGATGGTCGATCCGGACGGCAACTGGCTGGAGGTGGAGCGCCTCAAGCACAATTTCGGCAAAATCCACGAGCAGGAAATCGTCCAGTTCCGGCTCAAACGCTTTGACGCCAGCGGCAAAAAGCTGCTCAACGAAGAAACCCTGACCCTGCCCGGCGCGGCCTGCCGCAAGACCGGACTGGGCAAGGATGTCACCGACAAGTTTCTCGGCGGCGTGCCCGGCGTGCAGAAGGAAGGCACGGACGGCATCATCGTCGCCGCCCGCTGGGTGCTGCACCAGATGCCGCCGGTGACGCGCACCGTGTGTCTGGAATTTTTCGGCCAGGTGCGCGAAGCCGTGCCGTCGATTGTCGAAATTACTGATTATTTCAAGCCGGGCGGCGCGGGGCAGGCGGCAGGCGTGCAACTCGCCGGGCTTGAGCATCTCGACGAGCGTTACGTCAAGGCCGTCGGCTACGCGACCAAGGCCAAGCGCCACGGGCGGCCCAAAATGGTGCTGGTCGGCGACATCGTTGGTCATGACGAGGCGGCGGTAATGCAGGCGGCCTCGGCGGTGGTCAAAATGACCAATTTGCGCGGGGCCGAGGGTTTTATCGCGGTAACGCCGGAGACGCGCAAGAAATTCTGGCTCGACCGTTCGCGCACGGCGGCCATTTCGCGCCACACCAATGCTTTCAAGATCAATGAGGATGTCGTCATCCCGCTGCCGCGCATGGGCGATTACTGCGACGGCATCGAGCGCATCAATATCGAGCTGTCGATCCAGAACAAGCTCGAACTGTGTGATGCGCTAGCCGCTTTTTTCCAGGGCGACCTGCCGGTCAACAGCGCCGACACCAAGCTCGACAAGGACGTGCTCATCGGCGACCGGCGCGAGCGGGCGCTCGAACACATTGCCGACGTGCGCGCCCGCTGGCAGTGGCTGCTCGACAATCTCGACCTGCCGCTCGCTGAAGCCGCAGCGCGGTTTGCCGAATTTGGCGTGGTCGCTGGCGAATTGACCAACCGGGCGGCCAATCCGACGCTCTTTCACCGCTTGCAGGATTATTCCGTGCGCGTTTCGTGGAAGCAGGAATTGAAGGAGCCGCTCGACAACATCTTCAACGGCGCGATTTATCGCCCGCTTTCGGAGCGCATGGCCGCCCTGCAACAGGAGGTGCTGCGTGGCCGCGTCTTCGTCGCGCTGCACATGCACGCGGGCGACGGCAATGTGCATACCAACATCCCGGTCAACTCCGACCATTACGACATGCTGCAAACCGCCAACCGCGCGGTCGAGCGCATCATGGCGCTGGCCCGCGCGCTCGATGGCGTCATTTCCGGCGAGCACGGCATCGGCATCACCAAGCTCGAATTTTTGTCCGACGACGAAATCGCCCCGTTCCGCGCCTACAAGCAGAAAATCGACCCGGACGGCCATTTCAACAAAGGCAAGCTGCTGCCCGGCGGCGACCTGCACAACGCCTACACGCCGTCTTTCTCGCTGCTCGGTGCCGAATCGCTGATCATGGAGCAATCGGAAATCGGCAAAATTTCCGCCTCGATCAAAGATTGCCTGCGCTGCGGCAAGTGCAAGCCGGTCTGCTCGACGCATGTGCCGCGCGCCAACCTCCTCTACAGCCCGCGCAACAAGATTCTTGGCGTTTCGCTCCTGATCGAAGCGTTTCTCTACGAGGAACAAACCCGGCGCGGCATTTCGCTCCAGCATTTCGACGAATTCAACGACGTTGCCGACCACTGCACCATCTGCCACCGCTGCCTCAAACCCTGCCCGGTCGATATTGATTTTGGCGACGTTTCCATCGCCATGCGCCATTTCCTCAAAAAACAGGGCAAAAAACGCTTCAGCCCCGGCACGGCGGCGGCAATGACCTACCTCAACCTGAAAGACCCCGCCACCATCAAACTGATGCGCGGCGTCATGATGAATTTCGGCTTCAAGGCGCAGCGGCTCGCCAACCGGGCGGCCAAAGCCCTCGGCCTGGTTCAGGAAAGCCGCGCCCACCCGCCTGCAACGCTCGGCGCGCCCAAGGTCAAAACGCAGATCATCCACTTCCTCAACCGCCCGATGCCCGGCAATCTGCCCCGCCGCACCGCCCGCGCCCTGCTCGACATCGAGGACGACAAAGTCATCCCGGTCATCCGCAATCTGCAAAAAAACACCGACGAATCGGACGCCGTTTTCTACTTCCCCGGCTGCGGCTCCGAGCGGCTCTTCTCGCAAGTCGGCCTCGCCACGCAAGCCATGCTCTACGACCTCGGCGTCACCACCGTGCTGCCGCCCGGCTACCTGTGCTGCGGCTATCCGCAGAATGCTTCCGGCGACAAAGAGAAGGGCCACAAAATCACCACTGACAACCGCGTCCTCTTCCACCGCGTCGCCAATACCCTCAACTACCTCGACATCAAAACCGTCATCGTCTCCTGCGGCACCTGCCTGGACCAACTGGAAAAATACCAGTTCGACAAAATCTTCCCCGGCGCGCGGCTCCTCGACATCCACGAATACCTCATGGAAAAAGGCGTCAAACTCGCAGGCGTCAACGGCGTCCGCTACCTCTACCACGACCCCTGCCACAGCCCGATGAAAGCCCACGCGCCGCTCACCGTCACAAGCGCCCTGACCGGCCAGAACGTCCCCCTCTCTGACCGCTGCTGCGGCGACTCCGGCTCCTTCGCCTATTCCCGCCCCGACATCGCCACCCAGGTCAAATTCCGGAAGCAGCAGGAAATCGAAGCGGGCGCAGCGGAATTGCGGGCCGACGGCTTCACCGGCGAAATCAAAATCCTCACCTCCTGCCCCGCCTGCTTGCAGGGCTTGTCACGCTACGACAAAGATGCCGACACAGAGGCGGATTTCATCGTCGTCGAACTGGCGAAACACCTGCTCGGCGCAAACTGGATGGCGGAGTACGTCGGAAAAGCCGGGAATGGCGGGGTGGAAAGGGTGTTGTTGTGAGACGCGACAAACTTGGACAACCACCCGCCATACGCATACGATACGCACAGGAGCAACGCCATGAGACTGTCGACCACCCAGGCATCGCCAAAGCGCCCGGTCAATCTGACCTTGTCGGAGACAACCGTTGAGCAGGCTCGCCAGTTTACCGGGAACCTGTCCGCTACTGTCGAGGCGCTACTCGCTGAATTTGTCGCCAAAGAATCCGCCGCCCACAACGACAAACACCAGTTATACGCCCAGGTAGCTGAAGCCTGGAATCAGTTTGAAGCCACACATGGCTCGTTTGCCGATGAATACTCGACGCTATGAGCCAATTCGATGTACACCGGAACAAAGGGAAAAATGCGGTTGCAATACCGTTTGTCGTCATCGTCCAGTCAGCGGTTTTTGACAACCTGAAACGCCGGATTGTCGTCCCTCTGGTTGTGGCATCCTGCGCCAATACACCCCAATCAGCGGTGACGCCCCGATTTACCGTTGGTGGCGCACAAGTCGTGCTGAACCCGCTGGAAATAACCTCTGTACCATTGGCGGCGCTTGGCGACTTTGTTGTTTCACTGGCCGAAGCGGGTGATGAAATCGTCGCTGCCCTGGATGAAGTATTTTCTCGCGCATGGGGTTAAATGACCAAAACTGACTGCGAACTCTGCGCCCACCCCGGCGGCAAGCTGCTTTGGCAATCCGCCGAATGCCGCGTCGTGCGGGTTGATGATCCGTATTACCCCGGCTTCTGCCGGGTCATCTGGCAGGAACATGTGCGCGAAATGACCGACTTGCAGCCTGACCAGCGGCGGCGCTTGATGGACATCGTTTTTACCGTTGAAAGCGTCATCCGCGAACTGTTTGCGCCGGACAAGATCAATCTCGCCTGTCTTGGCAATATGACGCCGCATGTGCATTGGCATTTGATTCCGCGCTGGCTTGGCGACCGCCATTTTCCCGAGCCGATCTGGGGCAAGGTTCATAACGAGCATCCGGCCACGCGGGCGGCGGTCGATGATGAGACGTTGCAAGCAGCGCTGCGCCGCGCTTTGCTCGACCTCGCAGCGTGAGCCGGGCGAGTGCGTTAAACTGTCGCCCTGCCTACGGAGGACGACGACATGCCCGGCACGCCAATCCCTGTTGAAATCACACTGCATCAGAAATCGCGCCGTCTCGAACTGGCCTATGAAGACAGCCAGCGTTATCTGCTCGATTTTGAGTACTTGCGCGTCTTTACGCCTTCTGCCGAGGCGCGCGGCCACGCGCCGGGGCAGGAGACCTTGCAGACGGGAAAACGCCATGTGCTGATCGACCGCATCGAGCCGGTCGGCGCTTATGCGCTGCGCTTCGTCTATTCCGATGGTCACGACAGCGGCCTGTACACCTGGGATTTACTGCACAATCTGGCGACGCATCAAGAAGAGCTATGGGCCGAGTACTTGAAGCGCATTGAAAGCGAAGGGCTTTCCCGCGACATCGACAGCACTTCCCGCCCGGCCAGCGGCGGTTGCGGCCACAAACACTGAAATCATGAACGACAAAACCACGCACTTCGGCTACGAAACCGTCGCCGAGCAGGAAAAAGCCCGCCGCGTCGCCGGTGTTTTTGATTCGGTCGCCAACCGTTACGACCTCATGAACGATCTCATGTCGGGTGGCCTGCACCGTTTCTGGAAGGCGTTTACCATCCAGCGCAGCGGCGTCCGCGAAGGCTCGCGCGTGCTTGACGTGGCAGGCGGCACCGGCGACCTGTCGCTGGCCTTCGCCAAAAAAGTCGGAACCAGCGGCCAGGTCTGGCTGACCGACATCAACAACGCAATGCTGACGCATGGCCGCGACCGCCTGATCGACAAGGGCTATCTGCTGCCAGTAACGCAGTGCGACGCCGAAAAACTGCCTTTCCCCGACGACTGGTTCGACTGCGTAACGGTCGCCTTCGGTCTGCGCAACATGACGCACAAAGACAAGGCGCTCGCCGAAATGCGCCGCGTGCTCCGTCCCGGCGGGCGGCTTCTGGTGCTGGAGTTTTCGCAAATCTGGAAGCCGTTCGCGCCGCTTTACGATTTTTACTCCTTCAAAGTCATTCCACGCATCGGCAAACTGGTGACGCAGGACGAAGACAGCTACCGCTATCTCTCCGAATCCATCCGTATGCACCCCGGTCAGGAAGAACTGAAGGCAATCATGGAAAGCGTCGGGCTGGAAAAAGTGGAATATTTCAACCTCGCCTTCGGCGGCGTGGCGCTGCATCGCGGCTACAAATTTTGATGGCCTCTGGTTTTTCCGCCCTGTCGCAGCGCGTACCGCTGGCCGCGCTCAATCACCTGCTCGCTGACGCCAGTTGGGCGCGCGAGCGGCTGCGCCCCTTTGCCGGTTCCGTCGTGCGCATTGAAGGCGGTTTGCCCATGCCGCTGCTATTTGGTATCGACCAAAACGGCCTGCTGACGCTGGCCGACCGCGAAGAACCCGCCACCGTCACCCTGACCCTGCCCGCCGACACCCCCGCCCGCCTGCTGCTCGACCGCGCAAACCTCTTCGCCGCCGCGCGCATCGAAGGCCCCGCCGATCTCAGCGAAGCCTTGGCCTTCGTTTTTCGCCACCTCACCTGGGATGCCGAAGCCGATCTCGCCCGCTGGTTTGGCGACATCGCCGCCCATCGCCTGACCCGCCTTGGCCGCCATCTCACAAACACCGCCCGCGAGGGCTTGACCCGTCTAGCGGGCAACGCCGCCGAATACGCCCAGCACGAAAGCGGCCTGCTGGCAAACCGCGAGGCAATTTCCGCGTTTGCCGCCGAGGTCAACGCCTTGCGCGACGATCTGGCCCGTCTTGAGAAACGTCTGCAACGCCTCTGAAATAAAAAAGGCAGCCGAAGCTGCCTTTTTTGTGTGCTGAACAAAACCGCCGGAATTACGCTGCGCTTCATCCCAGCCTGCGCGGTATGGTTGCGGTTTTGCGTGCCTGTACCCCGTATCCTGAACCCTGCCCCCTGACTCAGTGCGTATGCTTGCGCAGCCGCTGGATGGCGCGGAGTTGGGCGATGGCTTGGGCCAG
>JAITWU010000377.1 GCA_031285115.1 Azonexus sp.
GCTTCCGCCAATTCCATCACACAACACGCTTCGTCATTGCGCGAGTTGTGCGATGGGTTCAAGGTGTGATTGTGAGATCGACTTCGATTCGCTAGAGCGGTTTCGTTTTACACGTTCACACTCATGTTGGCGCGGTGGCCTCTTTTTCTCCCCTCTCCCGCTTGCGGGAGAGGGACGATCGGTTCGTGCTCACGGCAGGGAGCAGGAAACGTTTGTGCTGTGCATGACTAAACAAAAACCGCTCTAGTCGCTTGAGCGGGTAAGCATTCACCGCCGCCACAAAATCAGCTTTTCGTCTGGTGACGCAAAGCTGATTTTTTTTATGCCTCAAATGGCCCCGCCGACCACCCAGATAAACCGCGCCACCGAATGCTCCAGCGCCAGTTCGACTTCTTCGGTGAGCACCACGGTCATCGGTTTTTGTTGCAGCACGCGCAGGGGGCGGTTTTCGGTGAGGCCGTAGGCGATCAGTTGTTCGCGCTGGCGGGCGTCGATTTCGTCGCCCAGGCCAGCGAGGCGGACTTCGAGGCCGGGGGTGATGAAGGCGAGCGGCAGGCGGACATCATGGACATCATGGGTGTCGTGGGGGGCGTTCATCGTGGCTTACCAGAGGGCGCGGAGCGCAATATTGAAAAGGCCGCCGATGAAAAAGGCGAAGGGAACGATGAGGGCGGCCATGAGGGCGGCGGTTTTGAGGCCGCGCTCCTTGACCATCATCAGGAGGCTGGCAAAGCAGGGGATGAACAGGGTGATGGTAATCATGCCGACCACGGCCTGAATCGGCGTCAATGCCTCGGCCATCGTAAACAGGCCGGTGGCGCCGAAGTCGCGGCGCAAAAAGCCCATGACGAAGGCGGCGGAGGCTTCTTTGGGCAGACCGAGCCAGCCGCTGACGAGCGGTTCGCCAGCTTCGATGATGGCGGGCAGAACGCCGATTTTGTCGAGCGTAAACATCAGGAAGGTGCCGATGAGAAAGAGCGGGATGACCTCAACCAGATACCATTTGAGCCGCCCCGCCGTTTTTTTGATGACATTGCCGGGCACCGGCAGACGCATCGGCGGCAGTTCGGTGATGAGCGGAATGCGCCGCCCCGGAATGAGGCGGGAGGCGAGAAAGCCAGCGAGCAACAGAACGCCAACCATCGCCAGCGCCCAGACCAGCAGCGCCTTGAAGGAAATGCCGCCGAGCATTCCGAGGACGACGCCCAACTGGGCCGAGCAGGGAATCGCCAGGGCCAGCAGAAAAACGGTAATCAGCCGTTCGCGCGGGCTGTGCAGGATGCGCGTGGTGAGTGTCGCCATCGTCACGCAGCCAAGGCCCAGCACCATCGGCAGCACGGCCCGGCCATTCAAGCCGATCATGGCGAACAGGCGATTGGCGATGACCGACAGGCGCGGCAGATAGCCGGAATCTTCAAGAATGCCGAAGGCGATGAAAAAGGTCGTGACAATGGGCAAAATCAGCGCCAGCGCGTAAGTCATGCCCTTCGTCCATAGCCCGTACTGGCCGACCAGCAACTGACTGGGCCAGCCGTCGCCAAACCAGCCCTCGACCAGCGCCGTGAAACCGGGGTTGAGAATGCCGCTGAAGAGGTTTTCTTCAAGGAGGCCGACCAAGGTCGTCGCGCCAAAGACGCCGACAAACTGATACACGGCAAAAAGCACGGCGAGCAGAATCGGGATGCCCCACAACGGATGCACAACGGCCTGACCAACGCGCTGCGCCAGCAGCGGGCTGCTGCCCACCGTGCGGCGCGTAACGCTGGCGGCGAGCGCATCGGCGGCGGCATTGCGCTCGCGGGCCAGCAGCGCTGGCAGGCTGCCGTGGGCATGTTCGCGGGCCTGCTCCCAGGCTTGATCGCGCCGCGCAGCCAGCTCGGCGTAACGCTCGCCCGCGTGTTCCTGCAACCAGCTTTCCACCTCGCTATCAGCGCCCAGATAAAGAATCGCCAGCCCGCGCGCCGCCAGCGCCGGATGCGGCGCTTTTGCCGCAATGGCGGCGGCGACGGCCTCGATGTCGGCCTCGATCTCCGGGTCATAGCGCAGCATCGGCGCTGGCACGGTGGCGCGGGCGATGCTCGCGGTCAACTCATGAATGCCCTCGCCGCCGGTCGCCACCGTCGGTAACACCGGCACAGCCAGTTCTTCCGAGAGACTCCCGACATCAACCGTGACGTGGCGGGCGGTGGCTTCATCCGCCATATTGAGCGCCAACACCATCGGCACGCCAAGATCGGCGAGCAAGGCTGTCAAAGTCAGTGTCCGCCGTGGATTTTTGGCGTCGCCGACCTGAATCAGACAGCGGCTCGATTCATTCAACAACGCTCGCATCGTCGCCCGCTCATCATCGCTGCGCGACGGCAGCGACAGCACCCCCGGCGTATCGAGCAAGGACGCCCCGGCATCGAACCGGGCGCTCGCCCGCGTGACCTCGACCGTCGTGCCGGGATAGTTGGAAACATTGACGTAAGCGCCCGTCAAACGGTGAAACAAAACCGATTTGCCGACATTGGGATGGCCGATCAGCAGGTAGGTATTGGCAGAAGCGGGAGAAGTCACGTCATTTCCGGGCAGCGCAGTTTGACCCGGCAGTTTACACGAGCGGCTGGAACAATCTGCGTTACTTCACCAGACAAAGAAAACCAATATCCAGACGCCCGCCATCAAGGCCGTCGAGCCAAGCAGGGCGAGGCAGGCGGCGGCGCGGCGGGGCAGGCTGGTGTTGGCCTTGGCAATCAGCCCGCAAGCCAGCCGCATACTGCCCAAACAGCCAGCCGCCAGCAGCGCCACGCGAAAATACGGCAGCCAGCCGAGCCATAGGTGTTCGGCTTTGAGGTGGCTGATGGTGAGCATCGAGAGGCCGAGGACGACGCTGGCGGCGGCCAGCGGGGTGAGTGCGAGCGTCAGCCGCTGCCAGGTGAGCGGTGGCTGGCCGAGGAGGCGGGCGGCGAGCAGCGGGCCTGCGAGCAGCAGGCTGCCGAGCAGAAAGCCGCCGCCGATGAGGTAGGCGAGGATGAGGCCGCCGTCGAGCCAGGTGAACAGGTCGCTGGCTTCCGGGTAGTGGGTCAGGAGCCACCACGGGATGTCGTTGTCGAGCAGGGCGAAATGGTTGTTGTCGACCAGCCATTCGGCGAGCGCCAGCTTGATATGGAGGAACCACGGGCTGATGGTCCATTGGAAGGCGGCGGTGGCGACGCCGAGGATGCCGTAGAGCAGCGTCAGGGCTTCCGCCGTGCGGGCCGGGGCAGTGAGGTCGAGGATTTCGGCGAAGGGCGAGCGGATGGTGTAGGCGACGGCCCCGCGTTGCCCGGCGCAGCGGCCACAGGCGTGGCATTCGGCGGCGCTGTTCATGCGCCGTATGTCGACCAATGGGGCGCAGTTGACTGGCGTCACTTCGCCGCGATAGCGATCCCAGGCGGCGCGGTCGACTTTGTAGTGCAGCGGGGCGATTTTGGCGAGGAGGGCGAAAACGCCGGAAGCCGGGCACAGGTAGCGGCACCAGATGCGCTTTTCGCGCCCGTAGAGGAGGCCGAGGCCGATGGCGGCGAGGCTGGAGCCGCCGAGGATCAGCAGGGTCGCCTGCGGGTATTCGGAAACGCTGACCAGTTGGCCGTAAACGGTGGTCAGGACGAAGGCGGCGAAGGGCCAGCCCGGCCATTTGAGCCAGCCCGGCACGGCCTTGCCGCGACCGTGGCGGCTGGCCCATTCGGCGAGCGTCCCTTCCGGGCAGAAGAGGCCGCACCAGACGCGGCCCAGGGTGAAGGTGGCGACCATGACGCCGGGCCACCACAGGCCCCAGAAGCAGAATTGGGCGAACAGGCGCAGATTGTCCCAGATGTGGGCGTCTTCCGCAGGCAGCGGGAGAAAGGCGGGAATGACGACCATCGCCGCGTAGAGGACGATGATGAACCAGTGCAGGACGAGGATGGCGCGCTGGTGATGGCGCAGAAAGAGGCCGAGGCGGGCGACGCGGCTGGTGTTCC
>JAITWU010000384.1 GCA_031285115.1 Azonexus sp.
TGGCGGCGTCGGGCGCTATGCCGACCCGGAGCGGCAAGTCATCGTCTGCCACTACCCCGACCGTGACGAAATCTGGGCGAGCATGACGGAAACCAGCATGGCGCAAGCGCAGGCCAGCCCGTCAGGCAATGACGAACTGGCCTTTGAGCGCGACTTCCACTACCCTGAACGGTTTGTCCGAATCGCCACCCGCCCGCCCGCGCCACGGGCAGCCAGGGCCGACTGGCGGAAAATCCGCCGCCAGATTGAAAATCGGCTCCTCGAATTTGGCGGCATGGCAGCGCTTTTCGAGCGTTCCGGCAGCGGTGAAGCGCCGGACTGGCTCATCACCCTGCCACCGCTCGAAGACGGATGCTGGTTGAGCAGAGGCAACGCCGACAGCCTGCCAACCCTGCCGCCGACGCCTGCCTTGCGCATCGTTCACGAACTGTTGCACGGGCTGATGACGCTGCGTTCTCGCTTCAATAACGCGATACATATCAAAAACGAAGGCAATCTGTATCTGTGGGCGACGCCGGAAGAAAGCGCCCGGTTGAGCGAGCTTGCCGACACCATCAATCAGGGGATCGAAAGGCTCCAATGCCAGGCAGGCAGCGAAACCCGCTGGCGCTGGCCTTTTGATGAAGGCGCTGCGCCCGGATTGACCCCGCTGGCAGACCACCCCGGCTCGCCGGAAAAGCCCGTGGGCATCGGCAGCCTCTTGCTGGCCTTGCTGCTGCTATGCCTTACCTTGACGGCAGTCTGGCATTTCCCGAAAACGGCGCTGTTTTCAATCCTGCCGCTGGCGGCCTATCGCTTGATCAGGCGCGGCTAGAACGTTTTTTGTTCAAGTGATTACATTCTGGATTCCCGCGTAGGCGGGAATCCAGCAAAGAACCGTAGGTTGGGTAGAGCGCAGCGAAACCCAACGCCTTGGAGTCACCCCTCCTTTACGGCTGGCGCAACCGATCAAGGCTGCCGGAACCGGGAAAACGATGGGTTTCGCTACGCTCTACCCATCCTACAAAACTATCGCTTGATCAGGCGTGGCTAGGGCCATTGCCGCCAACCCCAAGCAGCCTGAAAACGCCGACTTCAGTCACGATCCAGTCCAGCCGCTGATCGTGGGCTTCCGGTTGAATACTCGGCAGGCGGTTGATCTCAAAACCGACGCCAACCGCCAGCGGGCGCGGCGACAGGGCCGCCAAAGTGCGGTCGAAATAGCCGCCGCCGTAGCCCAGACGGTAGCCTGCGGCGTCGAAGCCGTTGAGGGGCAGCAGGATCAGGTCGGGCGTCAGCCAGTCGCCAGCGGCGGGCGTCGGGATGCCGTAACGGTCATTGGCGAGCGGCGTCGCCGGACGCCATTCGCGGAAGGCCAGCGGTTGCGCTTCACCAACCACCACCGGCAGCGCGGCGCGGCTGCCGTGCTGACGCCAGTGGTCGACAATGGCCCGGACATCCGGCTCGCGCTTGATCGGCCAGCAGAAGGCGACGATTTGCGGCGGCCTCAGCGCCGCCCGCAGGTGTTCGACGATACGCGCCGAGAGGGCGGCGTGTTCGTCCGCCGTCAGCGCCGTCCGGCGCGCCACCATGTTGCGCCGCAATAAGCGTTTGCGGGCCGTGTTATCCTCACTCATTTGGGCTTCTCTGCTCGCGTTTCTGCTCAATTCCCCGTCGATTGGTTCAATCTAACATGAAGTTGCCGCTTGTTTTCGCCGCCCTTGCCGGGTTATTTCTTTCCCTTTCCAGCCTGGCGGCGGAGGGCGATGATGTTTTTCTCGCCGCCCGCGAGGCTTTTCGCGTCGGGGACAAGGTTAAGCTGGATGAAGCCGCCGCCCGCATCGGCAATCACGAACTCGCCGCTTATGTCGAAAACTACCCGTTGCGGATGAAGATGGAGGACGGCAACAGCGAGGCGCTGCGCGATTTTCTCGCCCGCAACGAGGGAACATCGGTGGCCGAGCGGCTACGCGCCGACTGGATTCGCTCGCTCGCCAAACGTTCGGCCTGGGGCGAAGTGGAGCGTGAATACGCCAGATTACTGGCGCCGGAACCGGAAATCACCTGCTTCAACCAGCAGGCCCGCCTCGCTCGTGGCGACCGCAGCGTATTCGACGAAATCACCCCGCTGTGGCTGGACATGCTCGATCCGCCGGTCGCCTGCCAGCCGTTGCTCGACGCCCTGGTCAGCGCCCGGCGGGTCGGCGTCGATGATGTCTGGAAGCGCATCCGCCGCCAGCTCGAAGCCAACCGCACCGGCCCGGCCCGGGCGACGCTCAATTACCTGCCGGATAGCGAGTTGCCGGAAGGTCGCCAGTACGAACTGACCATCGCCGGGCCGCAGAAGCAAGTGAAAGCCCTCGTCGCCCGCTGGCAAAACCGGCGGGCGAACCGCGAAATGCTGGCCATCGCCATTCAGCGGCTGGCTCTCGCCGACCCGCGCCAGGCCGCCGCTGAACTGGAAAAACGCGAAGCCATGCTGCAAGCGCCGGAGCGCGAATGGGCCTGGAGCCAGCTTGCCCTGCAAGGCGCGCGCCGCCATCTGCCGGAAGCGCGAATCTGGTACGCCCGCGCAAACGCCACGCCACTCACCGAAGAAGCCGCCCAGTGGAAAGCGCGCGCCGCGCTCCGGGAAGTCGATTGGGGCGGCGTGCGCGACGCTATCGTCGCCATGCCGCCGGAACTGGCGGCGCGGCCGGAATGGATTTACTGGCTGGGCCGGGCCTACAAGGCGGGCGGGCGAACGACGGAAGCCAATGCGCTGTTTACCCGCATTGCCGGTCAGGCCAGTTTTTACGGCAATCTCGCCGATGAGGAACTGGGCCGCAGCATCACCCCGCCGCCGCGTGCCCGCGCCCTGTCGGCGGAGGAGCAGCGCGAAGCCCGCGATAACCCCGGTCTGCGCCGGGCGCTGGCTTTTTTCCGGCTCGATCTGCGCTTTGAAGGCGTGCGCGAGTGGAACTGGGCGCTGCGCGGCATGAATGACCGGCAATTACTGGCCGCCGCCGATCTCGCCAAAAACAGCCAGGTTTGGGATCGCGCCATCAACACGGCTGACCGCACCCGCGACGAACACGATTACAACCTGCGCTTTCTCGCCCCCTACGACGATCAAGTCCGCGCCGCCGCGCGCAACCAGACGCTCGATGACGCCTGGGTCTATGGCCTCATGCGCCAGGAAAGCCGTTTCGTCACCAACGCCCGGTCATCAGCGGGCGCTTCCGGGCTGATGCAGTTGATGCCCGGCACCGCCAAATGGGTGGCGAAGAAAATCGGCCTCGCCGACTACCACCCCGGTCGCGTCACCGATACCGAAACCAATCTGCTGCTCGGCACCAGCTACATGAAGATGGTCATGGAAAATCTCGACAACCAGCCGCTGCTCGCTTCCGCCGCCTACAACGCGGGGCCTGGCCGGGCGCGGCGCTGGCTGCCCGCCAGACCGCTCGAAGGCGCGATTTACGCCGAAACCATCCCCTTTAGCGAAACCCGCGATTACGTCAAAAAAGTGATGAGCAACGCCGTTTATTACTCGGCGCTCTTCAACGGCAAGCCCGATTCCCTCAAAGCCCGCCTCGGCACCATCGGCCCGACCAGCGCCCAGACGCCGAAAGACGCCGATTTACCGTAGCTTGCGCCGGGCATTGTCAAGCCATCAATAGTGATTCAGAATCGAATCACTATTGATGAGGAGACGATGATGCGAACCACCGTAACCATTGACGATGCGTTGTACGAGCAGGCGCTGGAAGTGGCCGACCCCGATATGGACAAGGCTGATTTGTTCCGTGAAGCGATCAAGCTCTTCGTGCAGATCCAGTGCGGCAGAAGGCTCGCCGCCCTGGGCGGCAAAGCGCCGGAGATGCAGGAAGTTCGTCGGCGCTATGAGGTCGAAAAAGGTTAAAAAAGGGTTAAAAATGACGAACGTTCTTGTCGATACCTCGGTTTGGGTCGATCACTTTCGTTATCGCAACGACACGTTCATTGAATTGCTGACGCGGGGCCGCGTCATGGCGCATCCGCTGGTTGTCGGCGAAATCGCCTGCGGCACGCCGCCCAACCGGGCGCAAACCTTGTTCGACCTTGGCAAATTGCCCCAGCCCCGGCTCGCCAGCGTTCGGGAAGTGATCGACTTCATTGGCCGCGAACAGCTTTTCGGCCAGGGCTGCGGCCTGGTCGACCTGCTGCTGCTCGCCTCAACCCTGATGACGCCGGAAACCGAACTGTGGACGCTCGACAGTCGCCTCGCCGCCCAAGCGCAGCGGTTTGGCGTTATGTATCAGCCGACTTTGCACTGAATCGCCACCCGCCGCGCCAGGCGGCCCGCGCCACCCACCATGCCCCACCGCCAATCCGGCTGATCTGCGCCGGGCTTTCGACTCTGCGTCAGTGCAGACAATGTGGTTGTTTGTGCAAATTTTGTAATGGTGGGCGCATTTCTTTTGC
>JAITWU010000389.1 GCA_031285115.1 Azonexus sp.
ATGCTTGCCTTCCACTTGAAGAAGTTCGCATAATACGTTGATTTTAATGACACAGTAAGATTAATCGCCGGTTCTGTAAGTTATTGAGCGTTAAAGAATTTTGATGCTCTGGCCCTGAGTGTTACAAAGGCAATTTCAGCGGAATTCCCTGGCGCCGTTGTACGGGTTGCCGTTATCCAGAAAAAACAGCTTCGATCCGGGTCAGGCGCGCTGTTCCACTTCCCATTCTTTTTTGGGCGTGATGCGCGGCGGTTTTACCCATTTTGGAACGAAAGAAAAATAATCAAACCTTCAACCGCTCCATCAACTCCGTTTCCAGCCGGATGCGGCTGACGCTGTCGTGCAGGTCGCCGCCGCTCAAGAGAAAAACATCCTCGGCCCGTTCGCCGAGTGTGGCGATTTTGGCGGTTTGCAGATGCGCCCCGTGGCGGGCGAGGATGTTGGCGACGGCGTAGAGAAGGCCGGGGCGGTCGGCGGCGATGAGGGAGAGGAGGAAGTGGCCGCCGCCTTCGTCTTCGACGATGCGGGCTTCCGGCTTGATCGGGAAGTGTTTGACGTGGCGCGACAGCCAGCCGGTTGTCGGCGGCTCCAGCGGCGTTTGCCGGATCAGGCGCTGTTCCAGCTCACGCTCGATGGCGCGAACCCGGTCGCGGTTGCTGTCGCGTTCCAGCGTGTCGAGCAAAACGAAGCTGTCGAGGGCGTAGCCGTGGGCGGTGGTGTGGATTTTGGCGTCGACGATGGTGTAGCCGCTGCGGGCGAGAAAGCCGACGATGCGGGCAAAGAGGTCGGGCTGATCCTGGGTGTAGACCATCATTTGCAGGCTGCCGCCATCGGTTTGCTTGCGGGCGCTGACGATGGGGCGGCGATTGTCGATGCGGTAATGCAAGGCGCGTGTGTGCCAGGCGATTTCTTCCGCCGAATGGCGCAGAAAGTAGACGGTGTCGAGCTGCTTCCACAGCCGCTCATGCACGGTGTCGGGCAGGGCGAAGTCGCGCAAAAGGCGCAGCGCCGCCATCTGGCGTTCGGCGATGATGCCGTGCGCGGGCGGCGTTGCGCCCTGGCGCAGGCAATCGAGCGTCTGCCAGTAGAGATCGGCCAAGAGCTTGCCTTTCCACTGGTTCCAGACTTTTGGGCTGGTGCCGCGAATATCGGCGTGGGTGAGCAGGTAAAGCGCCGTCAGGCGGCGCTCGTCACCGACGAAGCGGGCGAAATCGGCGATCACCCGGGCGTCGCTCAGGTCTTTTTTCTGGGCTGCCTGCGACAAAACCAGATGGTGTTTGACCAGCCAGACGACGAGTTCCGTATCCTCCTCCGGCAGACCGTGCTGCTCGCAGAATTCGCGGGCGTCAACAGCGCCGAGTTCGGAATGGTCGCCGCCACGGCCCTTGGCGATGTCGTGGAAGAGGGCGGCGATGTAAAGCAGCCAGTGGCGGTCAAGTTCGTTGATAAGGCGCGAACAGAGCGGGTATTCGTGGGCAAATTCGCTGAGCGCAAAGCGGCGCAGATTGCGGATCACTTGCAGGATGTGCTGGTCGACGGTGTAGACATGAAACAGATCATGCTGCATCTGGCCGACGATGCGGCCAAAATTGGGCAGATAGGCGCCCAGGATGTCGAGTTGATTCATCCGCCGCAGCACGCGAATGACGCCGCGCGGATTCTCGAACAGGCTGAGAAACCTGGCCCGCTGCGCCGGGCCGCTGGCTGGCTCCGGCGTGATGCGTTCGCGGGAGCGCCACAGGGCGCGCAACGTCCGCGCCGTCAGGTCATGCAGTTCGGGATGCCGCTGCAAGGTGAGAAAAGCTTCCAGAATCGCTGCCGGACGGCGCTCGAACAGCGTTTCATCACGCGCGTCGAGGAGGTTGCCGATACTCTGGAAATCCTCATCAATTGCCTGCGGCGTCAGTTCGCTGGCTGGCGAGAGCGCCGCCTCCATATTTTGCAGGAGGATGGTGTTGAGCAGCATGACCGCCTTGGCGTTGCGGTAATACGCCTGCATCAACTGCTCCGAAGCGCGGCGGGCGGGCGTCGAGACAAAGCCCGTCTCGGCGGCAATCTCTTCCTGATGGCCGAACAACAGCAGCTCCTGCCGCCGTCCCGCCGCGTAATGCAGGCGGATGCGCAGTTGGCGCAAAAACTCCTCGCATTGCCCGGCGTGCTCCGCCTCCTCCCGGTTGATCAAAGCGTGGCCTGCGAGATCGGCCCAGCAATTGCCATAACCGGCGGCGCGGGCGATCCAGAAAATGGTCTGAATATCGCGCAGACCGCCCGGCGAATCCTTGCAATTCGGCTCCAGACTGTAAGGCGTTTCGTTAAACCGCTGATAACGCTCCTGCTGCTCCAGCCGCTTGGCGGCGAGAAAATCGAGCGGGTCAAAGTGCTGGCGCAAGCGCCGCTCAAGCCGCGCCAACAGCTTGTCGTCGCCAATCAGCAAACGCGCTTCGAGCAAAGCCGTGAAAATGGTGATGTCATCTTTGGCGCGGGCCGCGCATTCGGGAATGGTGCGCACGCTGTGGCCGATTTCCAGCCCGATATTCCACAAATGGCTGACGAGAATTTCCAGCTTTTCCCGCAGCGCCTTGCCCGCCGGGCGCGGCAGCAGAATCAGCAGATCAACGTCAGAAGCCGGATAAAGCATCCCCCGGCCATAACCGCCAACCGCCGCCAGCGCCGCCGTAACCGGCATCTCCATGCCCAGCCACA
>JAITWU010000010.1 GCA_031285115.1 Azonexus sp.
GCGCCGATTTTGTAGCGGGCCTTGAAAGCGGCATCGTTGGCAACGGCTTTGACGATGTCCTGGGCATCGTCAAACATGCCGGTAATGGCGATATTGAAAATATTGGCGTCCGTCAGCGAATACATCTGGGCACGCTGAAAATCGCTCATTTTGCCGTCCGGCGAGAGCATGAAGACCCTGACGTTGTGCTTGCCACGCATGGCGTATTCCGCCGCCGAGCCGGTATCGCCGGAAGTCGCGCCGAGAATGTTGATCGACTCGCCGCGTTTTTCCAGCACATACTCGAACAGGTTGCCGAGCAACTGCATCGCCATATCCTTGAAAGCGAGCGTCGGGCCATTGGAGAGTTCCTGCGTGTACAGCCCATCATCGAGCCGGGTCAGCGGCGTAATCAGCGCCGGATCGCCGCCGTTGCGAACGTGGCGGTAAACATTGGCGGTATAGGTTTTGGCAACAATCGCCTTGAGATCGGCAGCGGGAATGTCGTCGATAAACCGGCTGAGAATTTCATAAGCCAGATCGGCATAAGAAAGTTGACGCCAGGCATCGAGTTCGGCACGGCTGATTTGCGGATAGCTTTCCGGCAAATAAAGCCCGCCATCCGGCGCCAAACCGCCGAGCAGGATGTCACAGAATGATTTTGCCGGGCTGTTGCCACGGGTCGAGATATATTTCATGGGGTTTCCTTGTGGTGAATCAGATAGATTGGGTCGCGTCTGGCTTGCTGGTTTATGGGTTTTGCCAATCAGTCAATTTGATTTTTTTCATGGGTTAAGCTCTCGCAGATTCAGGTATACATTCGTTGCAGCGGCATTGACAGGCTATTTAATATAATCACACCACCCAGGCATCCGGCAGGTATTCACTGAAAATCCTGTCTGATGTCACCACGATCATTTTTTCCGCCTTGGCTTGCGCCAGCAGCAAGCGATCAAAAGGATCGCGGTGCAAAAACGGCAGGTCGCCCAAAATGAGCAGATGTTCCGGTTTGATCGGCAGCAAGGGAAAACCCTGCGCGGCGATGTCACCCGCCACGTCCAGGGTCGGCAAATCCAGTTTGCCGATTTGATGTTTGATGAGCATTTCCCACGGCGACAAAATGCTGACCAGTGCCCCTTCGCCGCGAACGCGCTCAATCAATGGCGGCGGCATGGTTACCCCCATCAGCCAGCGATAAACAATGTTGGTATCAAGCAGCAGCACCTCAAATACCCCGTAACGCCGACTGCTCAAAGAGGGCGGCAACTTCGGCGTTGGTTTCCCGGCTGTCCCAGTCCGGCGAGAGTTTTACCTTGTCTTTCCATACGCCCGGCAGCTTCACCTTCGGCGCTTCGTAACGGACAATCTTCGCCACCGGCTTGCCATCCCGCGCCAGAATCACCTCTTCGCCACGCTCGGCAGCAACCACCAGGCGCGACAGGGCGCTTTTGGCTTCCAGCATGTTGACTTGCATGATTGATTTCCGTTGAGCAATTTACTTAGCCAATGTTAGCCAGTTGATGCTGTTTTGTCTATCCCGGCCCCATTCAAGAGCAAACGGCTTCATTGGGTCAGTCGAATTTCAGTGTTGCGCCGCTTGCCGTACCCGCAGAGCATCCAGCAGCGCCACACCAAACATCAGCAATCCCGCCGCCGCACAGGCGATGGCGGCGAGTTCAATCGCAGCCAGCGCCAGCACAGCGGCGACAAAAAACAAGAGCGCCCGCCAGCCGCCGGTTTTTGCCAATCGCCGCCGCATCTCCAGCCGGGCCGGGGTTTGCCGCCCGGGCCAGCGCCAGACCGGGAGTAATTGACTGAGCGCCCCGCTGATGAGTGGCAGCAGAAAGCCGAACAGCCAGACGAGCAAGGTTAGCCGCGCTGGCAGCAAGCCAAAGCCATGCGCCAGACCGGCGGCCAGCGTCAACATCAAACCGCCGACGGCGGTCAGCAGCGAACAGGCGACGCCATCGGCAAGCAGGGTGCGGACGCCGAAAGCCCGCCCCCACTGCCGCAGCAAACTGAGCAGAACGACCAGCAGCAGGCCGCTGCCCGTGGCCGACAGCGTCCAGTGCCAGGCGCTGCCGCTGGCGATCAGCAAGACGCAGGCCACGGTCATCCACAGCTTGCGTCCGAGCCAGAGGCCCGCGCCGGGGTCAGGCCGGGCGCAGGCCGTGGGCAGCAGCACCGGCAAGGTGCCGAGCGCGGCAAGGCCGACGAGGCCGAGGGTATTGAGGTGCAGATGCAGCGAACGCAGCGGCGGCCACGCCGTCCACAGCGGAACCACCGCCAGCGCCGCGATCAGGCAGGCCAGCGCCAGCGCGTACCAGCGCCAGCCGGGGTGGGGTCTGCCGATGGCGGCGTGGGCGCGGCGGATGATCCACGACAACAAGGCCAGCGCCAGCAACAAATCAAGCAGCGCCGCCAGATGCAGCGTCCAGTACGGCAGCACGCCCTGCATCGCCGCCACCGCCAGCAGACCGGCGATTTGCGCCGCCATCGGCAAGCGGCGCAGGCCGCGCGGCGGATCGCCGGTGCGTGTCAGCACCGGCACAAAATGCAGCATGGCCGCGACAATGAGCGGCGCGACACCGATGGCGAAAGCGAGGTGCAGAACCGCGACCGGCGCGCCCTGGCCGGTCAGGGTCAGGATGACGCTGGCCGAAAGGGCAAACAGCGTCAGGCTGGCGGTGAGAATCAACGAACGACGGCAAAGTCGATGATGATGGCCCCCGGCTCGCGCTGGCGGTATTCAATCGCCAGATGCTCGCCGTAGCGTTGCTGCAACTGGGCAAGCAGCGGCAGCGGATCGTGGTCATTGCAAAAGCGCATGGTTTCGCCCGGTTGCAGGGCGTCGAGCGCGCCAAAAATGGCGGCGTGGCGGAAACGCTTGGCAACGCCACGGGCATCAAACGGGTACAGGGCTTCGGGGGTGGTGTGGTTGCAGGCGTGCATTATTGGGTCTCCGGGAAAAATTGTTGCGCCGCGATCA
>JAITWU010000017.1 GCA_031285115.1 Azonexus sp.
GGGACAGGCGGCGGATCTGCAAGTGCTGTTCGACCCGGCCTGGCGGGAATATCTGGAACTCTATACGGCTATTCACTACAGCAAGTAAGCCCGCTTTGGCTGCGGCGGCAAGCGATCAGGCGAGAGCCTCGACAGTGGATTGGCGCGCGATGCGGGTAAAAAAGCGCTGCTTCAAGCCGCGCCGTCTCACCGTATAATCCCCGCATTTTCAATCTTTTACCCGCTTCGTCGCCCCATCTATCATGCTGCTTGGATTTGTCATCGCTTACTGGGTCATTTCGGTGGCCGTCGGTCTTTATGCTGCGCGGCGCGTCCATAACACCAAGGATTTCGCCATTGCCGGGCGGCATTTGCCGTTTTACATGGTGATCGCCACGGTATTTGCGACCTGGTTTGGCTCCGAGGCGGTGCTCGGTATTCCAGCAAGATTTTTGAAAGAGGGTCTGGGCGGCATTATTGAAGACCCGTTCGGTTCTTCTTTGTGCCTCGTTCTGGTCGGCCTGTTTTTCGCCGCGCCGCTCTATCGCATGAATCTCCTGACCATCGGCGATTTTTACAAGAAAAGATACGGGCGCAGCGTCGAAGTGTTGACCACCATTGCCATCGTGCTTTCCTATCTCGGCTGGGTAGGAGCGCAGATTCAGGCGCTCGGGCTGGTGTTCTATGTCGTGTCGGGCGGGGTCATCAGCGAACTGGCGGGGATGTGGATCGGGGCCGGGACGATTCTGATTTATACCTATTTCGGCGGCATGTGGGCGGTGGCGATTACCGATTTGTTGCAGATGGCGATCATCGTGGTCGGCATGTTGTTCATCGGCTACGAGGTGAGCGAGCAGGCGGGCGGTGTCGCCACCGTGGTGCAACATGCGTCGGCGGCAGGCAAATTCAATTTTTTCCCGGCCTTTAATCTGGTCGATGTCGTCGCCTTCATGGCCGCGCTGGTGACCATGATGTTCGGCTCGATTCCGCAGCAGGACGTGTTTCAGCGGGTGCAGTCATCGCGCACGATCACGATTGCCGTGTGGGGCACGGTGGCGGGCGGCATCCTGTATTTCATGTTTACCTTCGTGCCGATTTTCCTCGCTTATTCGGCCACCCTGATCGACCCGGCGATGGTCGAGGAATTGATTGGCGACGATCAAACCTCGCAGTTGATTCTGCCCAACATGGTCTTGAAACACGCGCCGCTGTTCGCCCAGGTGCTGTTCTTCGGCGCGCTGCTCTCGGCGATCAAAAGCTGCGCCTCGGCAACGCTGCTGGCCCCCTCGGTAACGTTTAGCGAGAACATCCTCAAACCGCTGGTTGGACACAAACTGTCTGACCGTCAGCAGTTGCAAATGATGCGCATCGTGACCCTGCTGTTTACCATCAGCGTCACGCTCTATGCGATTTATACCGATGCCAGCATTTTCGAGATGGTGGCGAAGGCTTATCAAGTCACGCTGGTGATGGCCTTCGTGCCGCTGGCGGCAGGCGTTTACTGGAAACGCGCCAACACCCAGGGCGCCCTGCTGGCGATTGTCTGCGGCCTCTCGGTGTGGCTCCTTTGCTGGGCCTTTCTGCCGAAGGATTACTTTATTCCGCCCCATTTTGCCGGTTTGCTGGCGAGCATCGCCGGGATGATCGTCGGCGCTTTGCTGCCCAGCCTGTTCAGCGACCTGCCGCCGGAAGACGATGAGCGCCCGACGCTGCAACGGCGGGCGGCGGGCTTTACCGGGCATGTGGCTGGCCGCCCTTCTTCCGGGCGACGCCGGGAATAGGGTGGCTCACATCGGGGTGGCTCACATCGTTCCTGCCGGGCGCAGTCAGGCACACCGGCCAAGGGCATCGACGTGAACGACAATAGCCGCGCCCCAATCATTCTTGCCCGCTATCTGGCGCTCGTCTGGTTCGGCCTGATCGTCTATGCCAGCCTGCATCCGTTTACCGGCTGGCGCGACACGGGCGTCTCGCCCATTGCCTACCTTGGCGGCGCTTGGCCGCGTTACTGGACGACCTTCGACCTGCTCGCCAACATCGCCGTCTACCTGCCGCTCGGCTTTTTTCTGACGCTCGCCCTGCGCCGCCTGCCCGGGCGTTTGACGGCCCCCTTCTTGACCATTGTCTGCTGCGCCCTCGTCAGCGGCAGTCTGGAAGCCATACAAACCTGGCTGCCGTCGCGGGTCGCGTCCAATCTCGATCTCGCTTGCAATGCCATCGGTGGCCTTGTCGGCGCGCTCTGGGCGCAGTGGGCCGGGCCGCGTTTTTTTGTCCGTATCGCCACCCTTGAACAACGGCTGATCGCGCCCATTCCCCATGCCGAAATGGGCCTCACCCTGCTGGCGCTGTGGCTGATGGTGCCGCTGTCGCCGGAAACCCTGCTCTTTGGCGCGGGCGATTTTCGCCACTGGCACAACTTCAGCAGCGCTTTACCCTTTGCTGCCGACAGTTTTGCCGCCATCGAAGCGGGCATCACCGCCCTCAACGTGCTCGCCGTCGGCCTCATCGTCCGCCAGTTGTCGGTCCGACTCCTGATCGCCTGGCTGCTGGCGCCGCTGTTCCTGTTCCTTGGCCTCGTCGTGCGCACCCTCGGCGCGGCGGTGCTGATCGGCCCCGGCGAAGCCTTCGCCTGGCTCACCACCGGCGCTTATAACGGCCTCCTGGCGGGCGGCCTGCTGCTGGCCGTGGCGATGCTGCTACCGGCCAGAACGCGCCTGATCATCACCCTGCTGGCGCTGGCTGCGGGCACGGCGCTGGTCAATCTCGCCCCGGACAATCCCTATTCGCTGGCGGCGCTCGCCACCTGGCGGCAGGGCCACTTTCTCAACTTCAACGGCCTGACCCGCCTCGTCGCCACGCTCTGGCCCCTGCTGGCGCTGCCTTTCCTGCTGCTGACGCGACCGCGCCGCCTATAATCCCAGCCTTCTACCCAAGGAGCGCCGACCATGAGTTATTTCACCCACCACGTCTTTATCTGCTGCAACCAGCGCGACGCTGGCGAGCAGTGCTGCAACACCGTCGGCGGCGCGGACGCCTTCGCCTACGCCAAGGATCGCATCGGCGCCCTGAAAAAGAACGGCCCCGGGGCGATTCGCATCAACAAGGCTGGCTGCCTTGGCCGCTGCGAAAACGGGCCGGTGATGGTCATCTACCCGGAAGAAACCTGGTACAGCTATGTCGATAACGAAGACATCGAGGAAATCATCGAAGAGCACCTGCTCAATGGCCGCCCGGTCGAACGTCTGAAAATCTGAAGCCATGCGCGCGCCCGGCGAAAAACTGCTGATCGACGGCCCGGCGGGCCAGATCGACACGCTCATGGAATGCCCCGACCAGCCGTGCGGCATCGCCCTGGTCGCGCATCCGCACCCGATCGGCGGCGGGGCCAACACCAACAAGGTCGCCTACACGCTGGCCCGCGCCTTTTTGAGCCTCGGTTACGCCGCCTTCCGCCCCAATTTTCGCGGCGTTGGCGACAGCGACGGCGAGCATGACGAAGGCAATGGCGAAACCGACGATCTCCTTGTCGTGCTCACCGAAGCCAAACGCCGCTGCGGCGATTTGCCGGTCGCGCTGGCCGGATTTTCCTTCGGCGCTTACTGCCAGACCCGCGTCGCCCGGCGTCTTGCCGAAAGCGGCTGCCCGGCCCAACGTCTCGTGCTGGTCGGCACCGCCGCCGGTTTCATCGAAGGCGCGCGCCAGTACGACACCGAGGCCGTGCCGCCCGACACCATCGTCATCCACGGCTCCGCCGACCACACCGTGCCGCTCGCCAACGTCCTCGCCTGGGCCGAGCCGCTCGATCTGCCGGTGATCGTCGTACCCGGCGCCGACCATTTCTTCCACCGGCGGCTACACCACATCCGCGACATCGTCACCGGGATGTGGCAGCCACGGGCTTGACAACGATGACCACGAGCGAAAGCCAGATTGAGCAAGACCTGATCGCCACCCTGGCCAATCTGAAATACACCTGTCGCCCCGACATCCGTGACCGCGCCGCGCTGGATGCGAACTTCCGCGCCAAGTTTGAGGAACTTAACCGCGTCCGCCTGACCGACAACGAATTCCAGCGCCTGCTCGACAGCGTGATCACGGACGATGTTTACAAGTCCGCCCAAACGCTGCGCAACATCAACAGCTTCGAGCGCGACGACGGCACGCCGCTCAACTACACGCTGGTCAACATCAAGGACTGGTGCAAGAACCACTTCGAGGTGGTCAACCAGTTGCGCATCAACACCGGCAACAGCCACCACCGTTACGACGTGATGCTGCTCATCAACGGCGTGCCGGTGGTGCAGATCGAATTGAAAGCGCTGGCTGTCAGCCCGCGCCGGGCCATGCAGCAGATCGTCGATTACAAGAGCGACCCCGGCAACGGTTACGGCAAGACGCTGCTGTGCTTCATTCAGCTCTTCATCGTCAGCAACCGCGCAGACACGTGGTA
>JAITWU010000086.1 GCA_031285115.1 Azonexus sp.
TAAAAGCCCCTCTCCCCTTGCGGGTGAGGGGTTGGGGAGAGGGGAGGAGCAACTGTAAGCGCCGCCCCTCTCTCCCTCGTTCCCTCTCCCGCAAGGGGAGAGGGATGATCGGTTGGTGATGGCTGTGGCGATTGAGCTTCGCGCAATTGCCTTGGGGATGGCGTTTCCATCAGTTTCTGGAGCATGTTTCTCATTTCTTCCCCTCAATAAGCAATATTCGCCCGCAGGCCATAAACCTTGACCGAATCGGCTCCGCCGTTGCCGCCGGGGCGGGTGATCCACTGGAAATCCGGGCTGATGGCGAGATTGGGCGAAACGCGGAAGCGGTAATAAATTTCCGCCACTTTCTCCGCCCCGCCGGGCGTGAAGTCGAAATCCGGGTTGTCGTCGCCATCAATGTCGCCGCTGCCGCCAGCGCGCCGGTAAGCCGCGCTGGTTTTCAGCCAACTGCCGCCGATGCCGATGGCGTCGCCGGCGCGGCCCCAGTAGTCGCCGTTGATCTCGGCCCCGATCGAGATGGCGCGTTTGAACGGCAGTTGGCCCCCGGTCAGTTGACCGTAGCGGCCAAAGAGGCGGATGCCGTCGTCGACCTGCTGGTCGAGCGAAAGGCCGAAACCGCTGTGGCGGGCGGTGGTCATGCCGTCGAACTGATCGACCTTGCTGCGCGTCCAGACATAGGCGCGGTAGTTGCCGCTGAGGCCACCAAACAGGCGCAGGCGTTTTTCCGCCTGGGCGATGACGAGCGGCGTGTTGAGGCTGTCCTGATAATTGGCCCCGCGCTCGCCCGCGCCAAAAACGCCGAGCGCCAGCCGCCAGGGTTCGCTGGCGTCAGTCGTGTTGCGGTAGGAAAGAATCGCGCCGGGCTGAAAACCGTTGGCGTCCGGCGCGATTTCGCCGCCTGCGTCGAGCAGCGGGTTATGCACGAAGACCGAGTTGAGGAACTGCGCCGATTCGTCATCCGCCGCTTCGTTCTGGTCGAAGAAGCCGAAAATATCCATCTTGCCGAACGTGATTTCCAGCATGTCGCGCGACCACGGGCGAAAACCGCCGAGCGGCAGGGGAATCGCCGCCTGATACCAGGCTTGGGCCAAAATCGCCACCGAATCATCGGGCGGCGAGCCGCTGGCGCGGAAAGCGACGGCATTGGGGGCGCTGGCGAAGTGGCCGAGCCGGGCAAAAGCCGTGTTGAGGCCCAGCCCCTGACCAATGCGGACATGGGCGAAAACCTTGTGCTCGATGTCGCCCAGCGGCTCCAGCGGCAGGTCGACGGCGACATCGGCGCGATAACCAAGCTGGCTGCCAGCGTCAGCCGTGCCCCTGGGCAGGCCAAAAGCGTGTTGGGCAACGGTGGTGAGCGCCGCTTCAACGGTAATGCCGTCGAGCTTTTCGGCGATTCTGGCGGCTTTTTTGAAACCGAGCGCGTCGTTTTCGACGGCTTTCAAACGCGCCGTCAATTCCGGCTCGTATTGGGAAAGCTGCGTGCTGTCGAGGCCATCGGCAATTTTCTGGTTATCGGCCTTGAGCGCCTTCACCTCTTTTTCCAGCTCGGCGTTACGCGCTTCCAGCCGTTCGAGGCGGGTGGCGAGTTTTTCCAGCAGCGCCTGCTGGTCGTCAGCGGCCAGCGCGGGCAGGGCCAAACCCGCCGCCATCAGCGCGGCGGTCAGTTGTTTGCGGCGCATGTCAGTAGCCGCCCTTCTTGCCGATGCCGACGTAGGTAAATTCGTACTCCACCTCAAACGGCTTGAACCACGGGCGGACGCCGGTCGAGCGGTCGGTATGGCGGCCAAAATGGGCGTGTGCATTTTCCGAGGGCGGCAGGATGGTGTATTTGACCCGGTACTTGCCCGGCCCCGCGAGCTTGATGTTGTCGCCATAGTGCGGGCCATCGTTGGCGACCATCGGCATGAAATCGCCGCTCACCTTGTAGTCGCCGCCAATCTTGGCGACCTCGAACTTGACCAGCAGATAAGGAATCCACGCGCCTTCCGCAAAACCGTTCGGGTTGTTGGCCAGAGCGTGAATATCGGCCTCGATATGGATGTCGGATTCCGTCACCTTCCGCATCATGCCCTCCGGCTCCATCTCGATCGGTTGCAGATAAACGGCGGCAATTTCCATCCCCGCCTTCTGCTGCGGCACGCCAATCGGATATTCGAGCGCCTGGGCTGGCAGGACGAAAGCGACGGCGAGCGCGAGGGCGGGAATGATTTTTTTGCGGGTGAGCATGGGGAAAATCCTCTGGTTATTGATAGTGATTCGCATTATGCGGAAGCGGGTCGCCTTTGTAAACAAGAATTGTTCTTGTTTGTGCAAAGCGCGTAAAAAAGCCACGGTCGGGGCCGTGGCTTGGGGGTGCTCTGGTTTCCGGTCGGCGCGGGAAGGACGAGGTGCGGCGACGCTTCCGTCATTCCCGCGCAGGCGGGAAGCGACTCAGCGTTATCGCTCTTTGGCGCAGAGGGGTGGCGGCGATTGGGCCGCTTTCATGTGCTTCGCGCCAAGCTCACCCTCTCCCCAGCCCTCTCCCATCAAGGGAGAGGGAGAAAACCGCGGGCATTTCTGAACGCATTGAATTGGAGACGGAATTACTGCCTCAAATCAAAGCGATCCAGATTCATCACCTTGTTCCAGGCGGCGGCGAAGTCGCGGATGAATTTCTCCTCGCTGCCGCGCTGGGCATAGACCTCGGCAATGGCGCGGAGTTGTGAGTTGGCGCCAAAGACGAGATCGACCCGGCTGGCCGTCCACTTCGCTTCGCCGGTTTGGCGGTCGCGGCCAGTGAAACTTTCCGCCGTTTCCGAAGTCGGCTGCCACACCGTCGCCATGTCGAGCAGATTGACGAATAAATCGTTACTCAAAACGCCGGGGCGCTCGGTGAACACGCC
>JAITWU010000109.1 GCA_031285115.1 Azonexus sp.
TCCAGCAAGCTGTTCGAGAAGATCATCGGGCCGGTGTTCGGGCATATTGCCAATACTTTTGTCGATGCCTTCGTGCGCCGGGCCGGGCAGGTGTATGGAACAGCCAGCGGCTGACCTGCTCGCCATCGAGGTTTGCTACGCCCTGCCAGAACGGCAGGATGTCGCGCATCTGCGACTGCCGCCGGGCGCAACGCTGGGAGAGGCGCTGACGGCTTCGGGCTTGCTGGTGAAATATCCTGAAATCAGCCGGGATAAAAACAAATTCGGCATCTACGGGAAGCTCGTGAAAACCGACGCCGTGCTGCGCGACCGCGACCGGGTGGAGATTTACCGCCCTCTGACCGCCGACCCGAAAGAGCTGCGCCGGTTGCGGGCCGCTGCTGGCAAGGCGCTGAAACGAGGCGCTGGCAAAGGCTGAGGGGCTACTTGCAGGACTCGGCAATGATTTCGCGGGCGCGTTCTTTTTCCTGCTGCCGCTGCGCCTCGTCGAACGCTTTGCGTTGGCCGTTTTCGTCGATCGTGCCCATCAATTGCCCGGATTCGAGGGCGGCCAGGTTGCCCTTGGCGCGGCGGCAGTTTTCCTGGCGGTCGGCTTCGTTTTTTTGTGCTTTGGCCTCTTTTTCGGCCTTTTCACGGGCTTCCTGCTGGCGTTTCTTGAATTCGAGATCTTTTTCCGCCAACGTTTTCGGTGCGTCGGCTGGTTTTTCCCCGGCGGCTTTTTCGCTGGCTGTTTCGCCCTTGACCACAGACTGGCGCTTGCCGATCACGTTGGCGTCCTTGCTGGCGCTGCCCGGCGGCGGCGTGTCGGAAACGATGGTGTGACCGGAACTGTCCTTCCATTGATAAACCTCGGCCTGGGCTGTAGTGAGGAAGAGGGTGGAAGCAACGCCCAAAACAAGTGCGACAGCAGGTTTCATGGCAATCGGGGACGATAAAGGAATTCTGTATAATACGATTTTGTGACCTTGGATCAAAGGCCATGCGACTTTTGCAAAAAGCCCTTACCTTCGACGACGTTCTGCTCGTCCCCGCCCATTCCCAGATTCTGCCCCGCGATGTCAGCCTCGCCACGCGCCTGACACGTAACATCAACCTCAATCTGCCGTTACTGTCAGCGGCGATGGATACCGTCACCGAAGGCCGTCTGGCCATTGCGCTGGCGCAGGAGGGCGGCATCGGCATCATCCATAAAAATCTCTCGCCCCAGGCGCAGGCGGCGGAAGTCGCCAAAGTCAAGCGTTTCGAGTCGGGCATTCTCAAAGACCCGATTACCGTCTCACCCGTGATGACGGTGCGCGATGTGCTGGAAATCACCCGCCAGCACAAGATTTCCGGCTTGCCGGTGCTGGATAAAGGCGGCAAGGTGGTTGGCATCGTCACCAACCGCGATCTGCGTTTTGAGACCAATCTCGATCAGCCGGTCAAAGCCATCATGACGCCGAAAAAACGCCTGGTCACGGTCAAGGAAGGCACCAGCGTCGAGGACGCCAAGGAATTGATCCGCATCCACCGCCTTGAGCGGGTGCTGGTGGTCGATGACGAATTCCGCCTGCGCGGCCTGATTACGGTCAAGGACATCTTGAAATCGACCGAACATCCGCTCGCCAACAAGGACGCTTCCGGTCGTCTGCGCGCTGGCGCTGCCGTCGGCGTTGGCGCTGGCACCGAGGAGCGCGTCGAATGGCTGGCCGATGCGGGCGTCGATGTCGTCGTCGTCGATACCGCGCACGGCCATTCGCAGGGCGTGCTCGACCGGGTGAATTGGGTCAAGCGCAACTATCCGCAAATTGAAGTCATCGGCGGCAATATCGCCACGGCGGACGCGGCCCGCGCCCTGGCGGACGCCGGGGCCGATGGCGTCAAGGTCGGCATCGGGCCGGGCTCCATCTGCACCACGCGCATCGTCGCCGGTGTTGGCGTGCCGCAGATCACGGCCATCCAGAACGTCGCCGAGGCGCTCAAAGACGCGGGCGTGCCGATGATTGCCGATGGCGGCATCCGCTATTCCGGCGACATCGCCAAGGCGATTGCCGCCGGGGCCGATACCGTCATGCTCGGCGGCCTTTTTGCCGGAACGGAGGAAGCGCCGGGCGAAGTCGAACTGTTTCAGGGCCGCTCCTACAAATCCTATCGTGGCATGGGTTCGCTCGGCGCCATGCAGGCCGGGTCGAGCGACCGTTATTTTCAGGAAACGACGGCCAATGTCGACAAATTCGTCCCCGAAGGCATCGAAGGCCGCGTCCCCTACAAAGGCTCGGTGCTGGCCGTGATTCATCAGTTGATGGGCGGTCTGCGCTCGTCGATGGGCTATCTCGGCACGCCGACCATCGCCGCCATGCACGAAAAAGCCTGTTTTGTCGAAATCACCTCGGCGGGCATCCGCGAATCGCATGTTCACGACGTGCAGATCACCAAGGAAGCGCCGAACTATCAGCTCAACTGATTGCTTCCAGCGCAATCATCCCTCGCCCCCTTGGGGGAGAGGGAAAGAGGGTGAGGGGGTTGCGATGCTGCCCACTTGCCCCGAC
>JAITWU010000125.1 GCA_031285115.1 Azonexus sp.
CAACTGCTCGAACGCGCCCTGAGCGCCCTGGGCGGTCTCGAATTTGACGATCAAGCCAGAGACACCCTGATCGGCTACGCCGACGGCGACGCCCGCAGGCTCCTCAACCTCCTCGAACAAGCCGGTACGGCGGCAAAAACTTCCGGCCTCAGACAAATTACCGCCGGGTTTTTGCAAAACGCCCTGACGCTCAACTCAAGGCGCTTCGACAAGGGCGGCGACAATTTCTACGACCAGATTTCGGCCCTGCACAAATCGGTGCGCGGCTCGCACCCCGACGCCGCCCTCTACTGGCTGACACGGATGCTCGATGGCGGCGCCGACCCGCGCTATCTCGCCCGGCGCATCATCCGCATGGCTTGGGAAGACATTGGTCTGGCCGACCCGCGCGCCATGCAAATCGCCAACGACGCCGCCCTCACCTATGAACGCCTGGGCAGCCCGGAAGGCGAACTGGCCCTTGGTCAAGCCGTCATTTACCTTGCCGTCGCCGCCAAAAGCAACGCCGGTTACAACGCCTTCAACCGCGCCAAAGCCTTCGTCAAAGACGACAAAAGCCGGGAAGTTCCCGTACATTTGCGCAACGCGCCAACCCGGCTCATGAAGGAACTCGGCTACGGGCGAACCTACCGCTACGCCCACGATGAGCCGGACGCCTACGCCGCTGGCGAAACCTATCTGCCCGAAGGCATGGCCGAACCTGCCTGGTATCAGCCAACGCCGAGAGGTCTGGAAATCCAGATCGGTGAAAAACTCTCGCTGCTCAAAGCGCGGGATGCCGAGGCCGGAAAGAAGTAAAACTTCCCGGCAGCACCGGGACGCCAAGATCCTCCCCGTTGCGCTACGCGCAAGGGGGAGGGGGACCGCTCGCGTAGCGAGTGATGGAGGGGTAAGCGGCGTCTGCAAAGGCGCTACCCCTCCCCATTCCTGCGGAACGGGGAGGATCAAAACCACCCGCGCCGATTTGTCTGCATACGGTAGCCCGCAAGAGGAGAGGGGCTTTTACGATAACTGCCTGCGGTCAGATGTCGATCCGGGCATTCAAGGCATTGGTTTCGATAAAGGCCCGGCGCGGTTCGACCAGTTCGCCCATGAGGGTGGTGAAAATCTCATCGGCGGCAATCGCGTCGTCAATCTGCACCCGCAGCAGACGGCGGACTTTGGGGTCCATCGTCGTTTCCCACAGCTGTTCCGGGTTCATTTCGCCGAGACCCTTGTAACGCTGCTTGCTGATGCCGCGCTCAACCTCGTTGAACAGCCATTTCATCGTTTCGCCAAAGCTGCTGACGACCTGTTTTTTCTCGCCACGGGCAACGAAAGCGCCGGGACCGAAAAGGCCGGAGAGGGTTTCCGCAGTGCGCTTCAAGTGCATGAAATCGCCGGAAAGCAACAGGTCTTCATCAATCAGGCCGACCTTGAGATTACCGTGGTGCATCCGTTCGACGCGCAGCATCCAGCGTTCCTGAATGTCGTCGTATCTGGCGATGATGCGCGTGCCGTGGTTGACGTGCGCGGCAATCCGCTCGGCGCTGGCGCGGGCGGCAGCTTCCGACGACAGATCGAGGGCCAGATTGTTGCGCACCACGGCTTGCAGCACATCCGGATTGATGAGGTGGGCCAGACGCTCGATCACCGCCTCGGTGGCGATCCAGTCGCGGGCCAGGGCTTCGAGCGCCGTGCCGCTGATCGGCGTGGCGTTCGCTTCCGGCGTCAATGCCGCGTCGGAGAGCGCCATGTTGAGGAGGAACTGGTTGTATTCCTGGTCATCCTTCAAATAACGCTCGGTTTTGCCATGTTTGACCTTGTACAGCGGCGGCTGGGCGATATAGATGTAGCCGCGGTCGACCAGTTCCGGCATCTGGCGATAGAGCAGCGTCAGCAGCAGGGTGCGGATATGCGCGCCGTCGACGTCGGCGTCGGTCATGATGATGATGCGGTGGTAGCGCAATTTGTCGACATTGAAATCGTCCTTGCCGATGCCCGTGCCAAGCGCGGTGATGAGGGTGACAATCTGCTCGGATGAAATGAGCTTGTCGAAACGGGCTTTTTCGACATTGAGCACCTTGCCGCGCAAGGGCAGAATGGCCTGGAACTTGCGGTCGCGGCCCTGCTTGGCCGAGCCGCCAGCGGAATCGCCCTCGACGATGTAAATTTCCGAAAGGGCCGGGTCTTTTTCCTGACAATCAGCGAGTTTGCCGGGCAGGCCAATGCCGTCGAGCGCCCCTTTACGCCGCGTCATTTCGCGGGCTTTGCGGGCGGCTTCGCGGGCGCGCGAGGCTTCGACAATCTTGCCGCAGATGGTTTTGGCGTCGATCGGGTTTTCGAGCAGAAAGTCAGCGAGTTTCTGGGCGATGACTTCTTCGACCGCCGGGCGGGCTTCCGAAGAAACCAGCTTCATCTTGGTTTGCGAGGCAAATTTCGGATCGGGCATTTTGATCGACAAAACGCAAGCCAAACCTTCGCGCATGTCGTCGCCGCTGATTTCGACCTTGGCTTTTTTGGCAATCTCGTTTTCGTCGATGTACTTGTTGATGACCCGCGTCATCGCGGCGCGCAAACCGGTCAGGTGGGTGCCGCCATCGGATTGCGGAATATTGTTGGTAAAGCAAAGGACCTGTTCCTGATAGGAATCATTCCATTGCATCGCCACTTCGACGCCGATGGTGACGCCGTCGCCGCCGACTTTGGCTTCGCCCGCCGAGTAAAAAATCTTCGGGTGGAGCACGCTCTTGGTGCGGTTGATGTATTCGACAAAGCTCTG
>JAITWU010000156.1 GCA_031285115.1 Azonexus sp.
GCCCCATGACTGCCTTTACCCTGAAAAACGGCGTTCGCCACGCCGAAAATGTTGCTTTGCCCGCCATCGCCGAACAGTTCGGCACACCCGCCTATGTTTATTCCCGCGCCGCACTGGAAGCCGCGCTGGGCGAATTTCACGAGGTGCTCGCCGCCCATCCTGCGGGCGCTGGCGCGCTGGTTTGCTATTCCGTCAAGGCCAATGCCAACCTCGCCATCCTCAATTTGTTCGCCCGCCTTGGCGCGGGTTTTGACATTGTTTCCGGCGGCGAACTGCAACGGGCGCTGGTGGCAGGGGCTGACCCGCGCAAAATCGTTTTTTCCGGCGTCGGCAAAACCGTCGCCGACATGCGTCAGGCGCTGACCGCTGGCATTTTCTGCTTCAACATCGAATCCATCCCGGAGATGGAGCGCCTCAACGAGGTCGCCGGGCAACTCGGCAAGCGTGCGCCCATCAGCCTGCGCGTCAATCCCAACGTCGATCCCAAGACTCACCCCTATATTTCGACCGGCCTCAAAGCCGCCAAATTCGGCGTCGCCTACGACGACGTCCTGGCCCTCTACCGGCGGGCGGCAGCGCTGCCGCACATTGCCGTCACCGGCATCGACTGCCACATCGGTTCGCAACTGCTCGATCCCTCGCCCTTTGCCGAGGCGCTCGACCGGATTCTCGTGCTGATCGACCAACTGGCGGGCGAGGGCATTGCCATCCGCCACATCGACATGGGTGGCGGGTTGGGCATCCAGTACCGCGCCGATCAAGTGCAACCCACCGTTGCCGCCTACCTCAATCCGCTGCTCGATAAACTCGCCGGTCGTGGTTTGCAGATCATCCTCGAACCGGGCCGCTGTGTGGTCGGCAATGCCGGTTTGCTGCTGACCCGTGTCGAATTTTTGAAGCATGGCGAAACCAAGGATTTCGCCATTATCGACGCCGCCATGAACGATCTTTTGCGTCCGGCCCTGTACGAAGCCTGGCACGACATTTTGCCTGTCACGCTGCGCCCCGGCCCCGTCCGCACGTATGACGTGGTTGGCCCGGTTTGCGAGAGCGGCGATTTTCTCGGCCAGGAGCGCACGCTGGCCATCGAACCGGGCGATTTGCTGGCCGTCATGTCCGCTGGCGCTTACGGTATGGCGATGGCCTCGAACTACAATGCCCGACCCCGCGCCGTCGAAGTGATGGTCGATGGCGCGGCAATTCACGTCATCCGCCAGCGCGAGACGATTGAGCAGCTTTACGCGGGCGAATCGATGTTGCCCCGGTGAACGGCCTGCGCCTCGACAAATGGTTGTGGGCCGCGCGTTTTTTCAAAACGCGCGGTCTGGCCAATGAGGCAGTCGACAACGGCAAAGTCAAACTGAACGGCGCGCCGACCAAACCGGCGCACGACATCAAACCCGGCGACCGCCTGGAGATCCGCCATGGCGACAGGCGGAGCGAAATCATTGTCGCCGCGCTTTCTGACAAACGCGGCCCGGCCAGCGCCGCGCAACAGCTCTACACAGAAACCACAGCCAGCGTCGCCGCCCGCGAAGCCGAACAACAACACCGCCAATTCAGCGCCGAACCAGCGGCGGCAATTTACGGCCGCCCAACCAAACGCGACCGGCGGCGGCTGGAGCGGCTGAACACCGATTAGAGCGGCTTTGGGCACAAGCCGATCATCCCTTGTATGTTTCGCCCTGAAGTAAAGTAAAAATAAACTGCATATTGGTCTGTGGAGTTTGTTGGCAAGCGTCCCGGTTCGCTGCTGGCGCATGATCGGCAAATCCACGGACCTTTGGTTGCGGTTCGGCAGCTCGTCCGTCCCTTGGGAAAAGAAGCCCGCGGGAGAGTAACGAGCGTCGAACCGTTTTCTCACTGACAGCCGAACGGTTGCCTGGGTCATTGAACCCGTATTTATGCAAGGATGGGTATGAGCGAGATCGTTGTTGAGAAATTCGTCGGTATCGATGTTTCCAGAAACACCCTGGATGTCTGCATTGATCCGGACCATGAAACCCTGCATGTCGCTTACGACGATGCTGGAATCGAAGTGATCAGCCAGCGTCTGCTGGCGGTTGCGCCTACTTTGATCGTTCTTGAGGCGACCGGAGGTCTTGAAGTCCGTCTGGCCTCTGAGTTGGCGGCGAGGAAGCTCACGGTGGCTGTCATCAACCCGCGTCAGGCGCGTGACTTCGCCAAGGCGACCGGACAGTTGGCCAAGACTGATCAAGTCGATGCCGCCCTGCTCGCTCGCTTTGCCCGGGCGATCCGGCCACAAGCGCGTCCGTTGAAGGATGCCGCTACCCGCGCCCTCGATGAGGCGGTCGGTCGTCGCCGCCAGTTGATCGCCATGCGGGTTCAAGAAACCCTCCGGCTTGGCACAGCGGCTTCCAAACCGCTGCAACAGAGCTTGAAGAAGCATATCGCCTGGCTCAACAAGCGGATTGATGAGATTGACGCCGATCTCTCCGGGCAATTGCGGGCATCGGATGTTTGGCGAGCCAAGGATGATTTGTTGCGTGGCATCCCCGGCGTTGGCGCGGTGACCAGCCAGACCCTGCTTGCCCGATGTCCAGAACTGGGGATGCTCAATCGCCGGGAAATTGCCGCTCTGACGGGTGTCGCACCGCTTGCCAACGACAGCGGCAAACACCGTGGCAAACGCTTTGTCTGGGGTGGGCGAGCTGATGTGCGAGCGGTCTTGTACATGGCGACCATGACCGCGATCCGTTTCAATCCAGCCATCCGGATTTTCGCCAACCGCCTCAAAGCGGCCGGCAAACCCGCCAAAGTCGTCATCGTCGCCTGTATGCGTAAATTGCTCACCATCATGAATGCCATGATCAAAAATAACACCCCATGGGAAATAAAAAATGCTTGCGCTTGAACACGGTTGCTCTCCC
>JAITWU010000164.1 GCA_031285115.1 Azonexus sp.
AACCCCTCTCCCGCGAGGGGGCGAACGGCGGGGTTTCGAGAAAGCACTGCTTTCTCGCCGCCGGAGCGGGTTCGCCATGCAGGGCGAACCCCGGGGAGGGGCTTTTTGCGGTACTTGGCAATGATTGTTGCCATCAAGCAAATGCACAAAATCATTCATGCGATTGCCCGGCGAGGAAACGGCAGACGGTGAAGGCGCAGCGTAACGGGTGGTAGACTCGCGCCTTCGCCATTTTTCCATTGCCTTCCCGGATGCGTCAGTTGCTTCTCGATTTGTTGCCGGACAGCCCGCCGTCGCTCGACAATTTTGTCCCCGGCGGCAATGGTGAAACGCTGGCGGCTTTGACTGGCTGGCTGGCGGGGATGACGCAAACGGCGGCGGAAACTTGTTTCTGCCTGTACGGCCCGGAAGGCTGCGGGCGCTCGCATTTGCTGCGGGCGAGCGGATTTCGCTATGTCGATGCGGTGGACAATCCGGCTTTGCGCGGCATCGAACATGGCGCAGCGCTGGCGCTCGATAATGTCGACCGGCTCGACGCCGAGGGGCAGATTGCCCTGTTCAACTTCTTCAACCGGCAAAAAGCGGCGGGCGGGCGGCTGCTCACGGCGGCGTCCCAACCGCCCCAACACCTCGCCGTGCGCGAGGATTTGCGCACGCGGCTCGGTTCCGGCCTGATTTACCGGCTGCAAATTTTGTCCGACGCCGAAAAAGCTGCGGCGCTGGCGGCCCAGGCTAAGGAGCGGGCGCTCAAATTGCCGCCCAATGCCCTCGATTACCTGCTGCGCCACGCTTCGCGCGACATGCGCGCGCTGTCGGCGCTGCTCGTCGCGCTCGACCGTTACACGCTGGAATACCAGCGCCCCGTCACGCTGCCGCTGCTGCGCCAACTGCTGGCGCAGGAAGCGGCTGCCGTTATTTGAAGCCAACCGGACATGACCATGAATCTCGCTCTTTTTGATCTCGACAACACGTTGCTCTCTGGCGACTCGGACTTTGAATGGGGGCAGTTTCTCATTTCGCGCGGCGGCGTCGATCCCACGGTTCAGGCGGCGATGAATCAGCGGTTTTATGAGGAATATCAGGCCGGGACGCTCGATATTGATGCTTTTCTCGCCTTTCAGTTGCAGCCGCTCGCCAGCCAGCCGCGCCAGGTGCTCGATGCCTGGCACGAGGAATACATGGCGCAGCACATCCGCCCGCTGATCAGCCCGGTCGCCCGCGAGCGGGTTGCCGCGCATCTGGCGGCTGGCGATTTGTGCGCTGTCGTCACCGCCACCAACAGTTTCGTCACCGGACCGATTGTCCGCGAACTGGGCATCCCGCACTTGATCGCCACCATTCCGGCGGTGGACGCGGCAAGCGGCGCGTTTACCGGCAAACCCGCCGGAACGCCCGCTTTCCGCGAAGGCAAGATCGTCCGCGTCGAAGCCTGGCTGGAAAGCCTGGGCCTCTGGTGGGGCAGTTTTGCGACAAGCTGGTTTTACAGCGATTCGCACAACGATTTGCCGCTCCTCGGCAAAGTCAGCGACCCGGTGGCGGTCGACCCGGACGAAACGCTGCGCGCCCACGCTGGGAAATCGGGCTGGAAAATCATCTCGCTGCGGTAAAATCCCCCTTTTCCCCCTAGGGTTCCGGTGACAGACATCAGTCATTCATGCGCGGGCAAAGCCCGCAGAAACTAAACTGAACCCTGTAACCTGCCCCCTGTAACCTGAACGTGATCCGCAAATTCATTTCCCGCGTTTTGAGCGGTAAAAAAAACCGGCCCGGCGCGCCGACGCCCGCCGTCATCCCCGTCGCCACGCATGGCATCAGCCGCGACCGCATCAGCGCGGGCAGCCGCCGCGTTTGCGAAACCTTGCAGGAACAGGGGCATCAAGCCTATGTCGTTGGCGGCGCGGTGCGCGACCTGCTGCTCGGCGTCGAGCCGAAGGATTTTGATGTCGCCACCAATGCGACGCCGGAAGAGGTGCGCCGCGCCTTTCGCCGCTCGCGCATCATCGGGCGGCGCTTTCAGATCGTCCATGTGATGATGGGCCAGGAGCAGATCGAGGTCACCACCTTTCGCGGCGAACTGGGTGACGACGCCAAAAAAGACGAGCATGGCCGCGTGCTGCGCGACAACGTTTTCGGCAGCCACGCCGAAGACGCGGCGCGGCGCGATTTCACGGCCAATGCGCTGTACTACGACCCGGCGGCGGAAACGGTGATCGACTATCACCACGGCGTCGGCGACTTGAAGGCGAAAACCCTGCGCATGATCGGCGAACCGAAGAGCCGCTACCGCGAAGACCCGGTGCGCATGTTGCGCGCCGTGCGGCTGGCGGCCAAGCTCGGCCTCGTGATCGACCCGGAAGCGCGGCGGCCAATCCGCGAAATGGCGGAATTGCTCGAAAACGTCCCGGCGGCGCGGCTGTTCGACGAAATGTTGAAGCTCCTGACCTCCGGCCACGCCGTCAAGTGCATCACCCAGTTGCGCGACGAAGGGCTGCACCACGGCCTCTTGCCGCTGCTCGACGTGATTCTCGAGCAGCCGCTCGGCGAAAAATTCGTCATGCTGGCGCTCGCCAATACCGATGAGCGCGTCCGCCAGGGCAAGGGCACTTCGCCCGGCTTTCTCTTTGCCGCCCTGCTCTGGCACGAGGCGCTGGCGCATTGGGAAAAACTCAAAGCGGCGGGCGAGCCGAAAATTCCGGCGCTGTTTCAGGCAATGGACATGGTGCTCGACGTGCAGGCGGAAAAACTCGCCATCACCCGCCGCATCGCCGCCGACATCAAGGATATCTGGCTGCTCCAGCCGCGCTTTGACCAGCGGGCGGGCAAGCGGCCTTACAGCCTCATCGAGCAGCCGCGCTTTCGCGCCGGTTACGATTTTCTCCTGCTGCGGGCCGAGGCGGGCGAGGTGGAAATGGAAGTGGCCGACTGGTGGACGCGCTTTCAAAACGCCGACGGCCCCGAACGGGCGCAAATGCTGCTGCCGGAACCGGCGGGCGAGAAAAAACGGCGGCGGCGGCGGAAAAAACCGGCCAGCGCCACCGCTGAGAGCGACAGCCCGCCCGCCGCCGCGTGAGCCATGTCGGTCTCCCGCAACCTGAACACTAACTCCGGCCACGCCGCATGAGCCGCGCCTACGTCGCGCTCGGGGCCAATCTCGGCGACCC
>JAITWU010000235.1 GCA_031285115.1 Azonexus sp.
GACGTCCCGCCCGCTGTTTGACGGGCGCGGCGTTACCTCGCCCAGCATTCGGCCACGCTCAGGCTGCCATTGACCGTGCTGCGCACGCCGACGCTGGTGAGGGTGAAATCGCCGCATTCATCGCTGGCGTTGGGGCCAGAGCTATTGCGTTTGGCGATCAGCGTAAATTCCGTTGCCGTCGCTGTTCCCGGGTTGCTGGCGCTGGCGTTGGGCGAGAAGCCGACCGTATAGCGGCCTCCCTCCACCGCTTGCAGACCGCTCGCCAGAGCGCTGGGGTAGCTGCCCTGGGCGGTCGCCGCGCGCTCCAGCCATTGCGCGGCGTTGAGCAGCGCCGTTTTGGCATGAACACGGTGGGCGCGCTTCACGTAGGCGCTGTAATTGGGCAGCGCGATAGCCGCCAGGATAGCGATGATCACGACCACGATCATCAATTCAATGAGCGTGAAGCCGCGCGCGATTTTTTTCATGCCGGTTCCTTTCCTCATCAGCGGGCGATATGCCAGCCAGCGCGACGGCCCGGCCTGATCGGCGGGGTGACGGTGATGGTCGAGTCTGCTTCGACGCCCTTGAGCTTGTTGCGGCCATGACCGATATAGGTGCCGACTCCGGCGCCTTTGGCGTCCTCGGTGCTCGTCCCGCTGAGCCGGAAGCGGTTGCCCGCGCCGACGTTGAAGTCGAGGGTGGAGCCGCCGAGGGTGACGGAAATGGTGACATTGGGGTAGCCGCCGCTGTACTGGTCAAAGAAATTGACCGTGGTGATTTCCTCGATCGTCTGGATCGGGGGTGGGCATTGGCTGGCGCTGCCTTCGGCATTGGCGCTCGACGGGAGGGCGCCGAGGTTCTGCGTATAGAACATGACCACATTGCCCGGCATCAGCACCGGGTTTGACAAGACCTTGCCCATGTTGCCATTGGCGACCTCCGGGATGTCGTAATACCAGCCGTAGCGACCTGCCTCGGTCGCTCCGTTGTCGATCACGACATCGCTTCCGTCACTCGATACGCCGACCTGCAAACCTGCATTGGCGCTGGCCGCCAGCGTGCCCCCGGTCTGCTGGTAGAGGCAGTTGCTGTAACGTCCGGGGCCGCTTCCGCTCCGGCAAGTAGCGGGAATCGGCGAGGTGGTGCGGGCGGCTTTATTACCCTTGCCGTAGGCGGTGTCAGCGCCGAACAAAACCTGGCTGATTTTTACATTCGACGGCCCGGTCACCGCTTTGTCGACCCTGATCGGCGTGTTGTCGTTGATGGCGTAAAAGGTGTTCTGCTTCATGTCTTTCTGGTCGACTTCATCGGTCAGGTTCTTGCCCGTGCCAAATTCGACCAGGAAGCCGCCCTTGGGATTGACCACTGCCACCGGGGCGCTGGTAATCGGTTGCCCGGCGCCGGTCGGCCCCAGCGCCGAGAACAGCGGCTTCGGGCTGTCAGCGGTGCCGTTGGCGACGATCCATTGGCTGGTGTCCGGGCTGGCGATGTTGAATTTCCACAAATTGCCTTCGAGGTCGCCGGCATACACGATGTCGGCGGTGCCGTTGCCGTCTATGTCGACGGGGCGCGGCGCGCCGAGGCCGTTGCCGTGGGCGATGCAGGTGGTCGCGCTGGTTTGGACTGCGCCCTCAACCACGCAAGCGCCAGTCACCGTGTACAAGGGCATACCCGCCGCCAGCGATTGCACCAGCAGCACCGGCAGGCCGCTCACGCTGTTGTAGCCGTTGCCCATGATGACGGCCCATTCGTATTTTTTCGCGCTGCCGTCGATCTTGTTGATCTGGACGATCTGCGCCGATTGCGTCGTGTTGGTCTGATCCATGACCGGCTGGTTGTATTGGCTGCCGATATAGTCCCACTGCGCTTCCGTGATGCCGCTGGCGATGGCGGAATCCTTACTGGTCGAATCAATCAGCGCATTGGACCAGGCCCCTGCCCCCTCGGCAAAGCTATCCGGGTCGGTCACATCGAGCACGAAGTAACCTGCCCCGCCGCGCCCCAAGGCCCCGGCCAGCACCGTCGCCCAACTGCTGGCGGAGCCGATCCGGGCGTCGCCGCTGACCGGGCTGCCATCGACGAAGTATTCGTGGGTGTAACTGCCGGCGGTTAACTGTTCCACCCGACTGAGCAGCCCGCGCGGCACATAGGCCATCAGTTCCTTGCCGCTGCCCGCCGTGGCGCTTGAGCCGCCGCCCGATCCGGCGTCGAAACCATGCAACATGCCGTCATTGGCGCCGACATAGACCACGCTCTTCCGGTCGGCCCTGGTCGAGGCAAAAGTCGTGAAACCCTCATCCAGCGTAAAACGCGCGGGCTTGCCGACGTAAGCCAGTTGCGAATTGAGAATATCGCCCAGCGGGTTGTTGCGCACCGCGGTGATGACATCGGCAGTCAGCCCGTGCTTGACGGCGGGATCACTACTCAACCCCGCCGACTGGAAGGCAAGCCCGCTGCCGTTAGCGCCCGTGGTAAAGATATTGCGCGTCTTCGGGATCGAAGCCTGCCACAAAGGGGTTCCATTGATGGCGTTGCCGGTATAAGCCGTCAGCGCCCCGTTCCAGCCATTGATCGTGCCGCTGATCGTTTCGCCGCTGACTTTGCCCCATTGCACGGCCTTGGTGTCGCCGACGGTCGTCCGGGTGATCCTGGTCGGGTCGTCGGTATACGAATAACTGGCGACATAGGCTGCCGAACTGGCCAACAGGCGGCTGTTTGAAGCCAGCGCCGCGACGATGCTGTTGGAGGTGGTGTACTTCGGGTCGCATGGCTTGTCGGGGTTGTCGAAGCCGCCGTTGCGCAGCAGCACGACTTCGTAAAGATAGGCGTCGTAAAGTCCGTCACGAGCATTACCCGTATAGTCGTATTTTTGGACGAAATCATCGCCATTGCCCCAGGCCGCAGCGCCGGAACCGTCCAGCGCCCAGCGGAAGAGGTTGCCATCCTCATCCACGATGGCGTAGCTGGAGAGTGAACTGACGATCTTCTTGATCTTCGGTATCGGCTTCAAGGCCATCTCGACCCATTTCTCAGCTTCTTTCCCCGCGTATTTGTCGTCATAGATGGTTGGGTGCAGCTCGTTGAAGCCATAGTTGCCGCGCGCGTTTTTCGTAAGGCCGTTGGCCGGGGTTTTTTTGTCGGTGTCAAAGACCTGCGTATCGCCATCGCCGAGCACCTGCGGAAATTGATAGGCATCGACCGTGTTGATGTCGTTGGAATTCTCATAGCCGCCTTCGCGCCCGAAGGCGAAGTAGCCGTTGCTGCCCCAGGCCCAGGAGCGGCCATGCTGGTCGATGAAGAAAGCGGCCAGCTCGCCCGCTTCGACATCCTGCGGGATCGGCGTGTAACCGACGCGCGCTATTTCAGCCTCCGCGACCTTCACTTTCTGGGGTGTCCAGGCGGTATATCCCGTCCAGCCAACACCCCATTGCCAGACATTGTGGTTCTCGTCGAGAACCAGCTGGGTGAGACTGGCCATGCTGATCTTGAGCGCCTTGCCCATGCCGGTGACCACCAGCTTTCTCGGCGTCGCGGTCTGAGCGCCGCCATCGCCGAGGTTGCCGCCACCCCAGACCCAGATATTGCCCGCGCTGTCGAGCGCCATATTGTTGTGGTAACCGCCCTCGACATCGACGATCACCGTGCCCGCCGGGAATAGCGTCTGATGCGGGGCGGTGCCGGAGGTTGTCGAGCCGGTGCCTTGTTTGCCGAAATCGTTTGAACCCCAGCTCCACAATTCCCCCGCGTCGGTCAAAGCAAACGCCTGATAGAAAGCGCCATCCGCCGAGCTGCCCCAGACTTTGACAAATTTTTTATCGGCGGGCAGCGGCACGCGCTTGGGCAGGTTGTACGAGGCGCCCGTGGTTTGACCCGCCACCTGGTAGCTGTTGTTGCCCCAGGCCCAGACGCGGCCTTCGACGTCAACCGCGACATTGTTCTGGTAGCCCGCGCCAATATCGACGATCGTCGTCGGCGTCGTCAATTCGGTGCTGGAATATTTTTGGGGATTACCGAAAAAATCCACCAGCGTCAGGCCGCCGCCATACATTTGCGCCGTCCAGCGGTTGGCCGGGATATTTTCCCTGGTCGTGCCTTTCGTTATCGCCCCATCTTCGTTCATGCCAATGCCCAGCCGACCAAAGTTGTTGTAGCCCCAGGTATAGACGCGACCTGTGCTGTCCAGCGCCAGACCGCCGAGATAGCCGAATTTGACCTTTTCGATTTGCAGGCCGCCCGCCATCTGGTTGCCGTAACGCGGCGCATCTTTGTCGCCGAGGCTTGCGACATAGGCGGGCGAGGTCGAATGCATTTTTTGCATGTCTTCTGCCGAACACGGGATGCCGCAGTGCGTGCCGGTGCCGTCGGTATAGGCCAGCGCCAGCGGAAAGGCGCCAAGAAAGATGGCGGCGATAGCGCTGGCGAGAATGGTTTTTTTAGCGTGTTTCATGACTGACTCCCCGGTTTCTCAAAATGTTGAACGCACTGGTTTTTTCTAGCCGCAACCGCCGCCGACAGCGGCGCTGGGCAGACATGGATAGGGCACGTAATAGCTGCGCAAAACCGAAACGGTGCCGCCCCGCAGCCCTTGCGCCAGCGCCGTGATACGAAAAATGAAGGGATAGGTGCCGTCAGGCGCGGGGACATTGGCCGGTACGCCGTCGCCCAGAGCGCCTGAAAGCGCGTGGTAGGGAAAAACCTCGACCCAGTAAGCGCCCTTGAAATTCCCCGTGCCAAGCGCCAGAGTGGCTTCGCCCGCCTTGGCGTCAGGCCCCCAGTCCACGTCGGAGAGGCTGGCCGTAAACTGGTTATAAGCCGCCCCATTGGTCAATGTTTGCGCGCCGTCGTTATCAATCTTGGCCGCGAGAAATTTTTCCTGGGTCGGCGAGCTGGAAATACAGACGCCCTTGTAGGCGGCATTGGTCGCGGCCGCGCATTTGTTGATCCCGCCGATGATCGACTCCGTGGTCAGCATCTCCATGTAGCCAGCGTTGTCAGCCGGGTAGCGCACGGTGCAGGCAGGCGCTGCGCCTGTGCCTTGCTTGAGCGTCGCATTGGTTCCGGCGCTGCCGAATGCGCCCGATTCCGACTCGCAGTAGAGGCCATTGTTGAGGAGGATGTCGCGCTGCGCCGCATTGAGCAGGGCCTCGGCGGCGGCGTAGGAGCGCTCCTGATCACTCTGGTTGCCGACCAGCGATTCATTGAGATTGGCGACCTGGAGCACGCCGAGCATGGCAATCAGCGAGAGCAGCAGAATGATCACCACGATGAACAGCGAAACGCCACGCTGGCGGGCGGCGCATGGAAATGAATTGGGATCGAGATGGGGGTAGATGGGCATGGTTTTTTTAGCCGCTCAATCAGGTATTGATATTGCGTAAATAGAAGGTCTGCCTGACGATGCGATGGATACGCCCGTCGGTCGTGGTTTTACTGCTGCCGCTGCAACTGGTGATGGTCTGGGCGGGCGCCTGGATGACATCGCCCTGCACTTCGAGACAAACCTGCACCCCGGCGACCTGGGACCAGGCGATGTCGGCGGCGGCATTCCTGAAAGTGACATTGCGCTCGTCATCGACGAGCAGGTACTTGACCTGCATATCCAGCACATCGCTGACGAGGGACTGGGCGGCGGCGGTCGAAGGAACCGTCGTATCGTTGTTGCAAACCAGACTGGCGGTGGCGGTCTTGATAAAAAACTGGCTGACCAGACGCTGCGCCGTCCCTGCCGTCACCGGGCCATTGCCGACGCAATTGAAGGCTTGGGCGGCCCCATCATTGGGCGCGGTATAGCTGATGACGAGGGTATCGGGGCCATTACTGGCGCCATCGACACCGTAAATCGAAACCGCCGGGGCCGCCGTATTGATGCCGCCCAGGGCCGTGGTGTCAAAGGCGACGTAAGGCAAATCCGGGCTGGGCGTGTTTGAAATGGCGACGACGGCCCCGGCCTGGCTGATTTGCTGGCCGATCTGCACCATGACCAGCGTCGCTTTCTGTTCGAGTGATGCGCCGTCGGTCACGGTGCGGGTCGAACTACTGGTGACCATCAGGCTGCCCAGGGCGGCCAGCACCACCAGCAGACTGATGGTCAGACCGACCATCAGGTCGATCAGGGACAGGCCGCGCTGGCGGTTCCGGGAAGGTTGGCGGGAATCTCTCATGGCAGATCAATTGGTCGGAATATCAATGAAGTCGATATGGCAAATCAGGCCGCTCGTATTGCTGGCGCACGCCGTGCCACCGGCGCTGCCGGTGACCAGCAAGGGGCTGGCGACCTGCCGGTCGGCAGCGCCGCCGGTCAGGGTGGCGTTGGTGTTTTCATTGGCCTGCCAAGCGATAATGACCTGCAACTGGTGCGGGCTGACCTGCCAGATACTGGCCCGACCATTCATCAACAAGCGGCTGATTTCCTGATGCCAGGCCCAGACGTCATAAGCCGCCTGCTGGCTCGACGAGCAGAGCGTCCCGGCGTTGCCGCAATCGGGCGTCGGCTTCTCCGGCGCGGCGAAATCGCCATTCGTCAACGTCGAATACGGCGACAGCGTCGCTGAATAATCCGCATTCGCCCCCGGCTGCGCCCCGACCGAATTGAGGCGGACGCGCTCGCCGAGGTCGGCAATCAGCCGGATAGCGGTCGCGCGGGCATCGGCGCCACGGGTCTGAACCAGCATCCGCGCCTGCACCTGAGCCAGCCCGAGAATGCCAAAGGCGAGAATCAACAGGGAAATGAGGGCTTCAAGCATGGTGACGCCCTGCTGGCCTGCTTTATTACCAGGAGTTTTTTGTAACATGATAGTTGACCATTCAAATAGGGAATGAAGCCCGCGAAGAATCAAACGCAGGGGCTGCTGACTTTTACCGCGTCGCCGGTTGCCGACGGCGTTTCGGTTTCCTCCGGGCTGACCGATCCCGCCATGACGCTGACCTTGCCGCCCGCGCCGAGGCAAATGGTTCTGGCATAAGAAGCGGCCTCGGGATTGTCCCCTTCAGTGCTGGGCCAGACATGAATGGCGCCGGTATTGGCAATCACGCCATTGGCGCCGACGGCAAATCCCAGCGGGCCATAGATAATGCTCCCGGCATCACCGGCTGAGGCAAATTCCACATTCACGCCCTGAAGGGCGGTTGCCGGAATGGTTTTAAGGGGATTGGCAGGATTGGTCAGCGAGGTATCCTGCTCGCCGCTATTATTGGGATCGCGCCAGACATCAATGCCGCAATTCCAGTTGGCGGCGTCACAACCCGCAGCATTGCTGACCCCGACATGGCTCCGGGTGCGAATGGCGCTGGCGCGGGCGAATTGCAGGGCATGGGCAATCTGCGAAGCCGCCGCATTGACGCGGTAACGCTTGATGGTCGACGTAAAGCTGGGCAGGGCGATCGCCACGAGAATGGCGATAATCAGCACCACCACCAGCATTTCAATAATTGTGAAGCCCCGGAAATCGCCAGAATTGACTTTGTCGTATGCTTTTATCATATTAACCTCACCTGGGATACTTGAGCAGTTATTCCAAAACGTTTCAAGTTGCAAGGCAGGGGTACGATAAATAGATATACGCCAAATAAATTTAATAAAAGTCAAAAAAATGGAAATTAAATAAATGACAAAAATGACTTGGTCATAATATATGAATGGCACATATTTTATTGACGCCATTCATATAAATTCCATTGGAATTTATTATTAAATATCAATAATTAAATTTTATTTATTGGCAACGAGTCAATCAATAAATAATTTTTCAAGCCCCGCTGAGATCGCGCCGATTCCCGCCTATTGGGCCGGGCGGGCGTTCATACGGCTGTCAGCATCCCGCCAGGGGCGGCAGGCCGCAGCGGCGACGGGCGCGGTTGCAGGCCGCGTGCTCGATGTCGAATTCGCGGCAGGGCGAGGGCCGCGCGGCGTAAATACGGCAGGCGACGGCGACACCGATTTCACCCGCCAAAGCCACGCAGCGCGGCGACTGGGCGTCAGTGCCGACCATGCGGACGATGGCTGGCGTCACCGGCACGGTCATCGCGGGCGGCACGCCGTCGCCCCAGGGGAATGCGCCGCCAGTGAGTTCCGCCGGATGAAAATCGACGCGCAGGCTGGCGCAGCACGCGCCGCAGGATTGGCACACGGTCATCCGAAATCGACCCGGCAGCGCCAGAGTTGATGGTGGGATGCGAGATATTTTTTCTCGAACGGCGTCATCGGCTCCGCCGTCCACCACGGCTCCACCGCCACCGGCCTGCCGCTCAGGTAGCCCAAAGCCAGCGCCATTTCTTCGATATAAACGCGCCAGTTGCTGCGGCACTCGACCACGCCGCCCAGATCGCGCCAGACGGGGAACACGGCATGACCCTGCCAGCGCCGGGCCAGATGGCCGATTTTCGGCCACGGATTGGGGTAGAGATGGTAGTGACGGGCAAGACGGATGCCGTTTGCCGCCAGCAGCCGCCAGAAATCGACCAGATCGGCGCGCAGCAGGAGGGCGTTGTCGGCCAGCGGCAGGGCCAGCGTATGAGGCTCATGCGGCTCATGCGCCACAGCCGCCGTCGCGCAGTCGTCCCTCC
>JAITWU010000263.1 GCA_031285115.1 Azonexus sp.
GCAGCGTGGGCGCAAAATGGATTTTTCATCAGCGCATCAGGAGTTTTTTTATGTGGGTTCACGAAGAAAGCATCGTCATTCAAGCCGCGCCGGCGGCGCTGTGGCGTCTTTTTGCCGACGTGGCGGGTTGGCCGCGCTGGGATGCGAGTCTCGTTCGCGCCCAGGCGCACGGCCCTTTTGCCGACGGCACGCGCGTGACGATGCAAATGACGGGCGCTGCCCCGGCGATCATCAGCACCCTGCGCGAGGTGCGCGAAAATGAAAGTTTCACGGATGAAGTATTGATCGACGGACATGCGATCCGCGTCCAGCATCACCTGCTTGCGCTTGCCGCTTCCGGCACGCAGGCGCTGTACCGCGTCGAAGTCACCGGCCCGCAGGCCGCGCTCTGGGGGGAGCGGGTGAGCGCCGATTTCCCGCAGGTGCTGGCGGCGCTCCAAACGCTGGCTGAGACAACAGAACCATGACCCCGCGCAACTGGATTGCCGTCGCCAGCGCCGACCACGCCCGGCGCGGTCGTGACGCGGGGCCGCCGGAGTTCATGCAGGTTTGTCACGGCAAGCGCCTGCCGCTTGAGCGCCTGAGCGGCGGCGACCGGGTGGCGTACTACGCCCCGGCCACGGTCATGCGCGGGCGCGACCGCTTGCAGAGCTTCGTCGCCATCGGCCTCGTCGACAGCGCCGCGCCCTACCGCTTCGACATGGGCGGCGGCTTCATTCCCTGGCGGCGCGATGTGCGCTACCTGCTGGCGCAGGATGCGCCGATCACGCCCTTGCTGACGCAGCTCGATTTCATCGCGGACAGCCGATATTGGGGCTACCCCTTCCGCTTCGGCTTGTTTGCCATCGGCGACGACGACATGCGGCGCATTGCGCAAGCCATGCAGGCCGCTACGGCGGCGCTCGGCCTGTAAGCTCATGCGCCGCGCCGACCGTCTGTTCCAGATCATTTTGCTCATCGGCGGGCGGCGCTTGAGCACCGCCGCCTTTCTGGCGCAGCGGCTCGATGTATCGCCACGCACCGTGTACCGCGACATCGCCGACCTGCAAGGCCAGGGCGTGCCAATCGAGGGCGAGGCTGGCGTCGGCTATCGGCTGGGCGCAGGTTTCCATCTGCCGCCGCTGATGTTCAAGCCGGAGGAAGCAAGCGCCCTGGTCGCCGCCGCGCGGCTGGCGCAAAACCGGCTCGACCCCGTCCTCGCCAGGGCGCTGGAAGCGGCGTTGCACAAGGTGCTCAATGTGCTGCCGCCGTTGGCGCGTCATCAGGCCGAATCGCTGCCGCTCTACGCGCCGCCCGTTGCCGACACGCTGATCCTCACGCATTTGCAAACCCTGCGTAAGGCGATTGCCGCCCGTCTGAAACTTGATTTGCGTTACCGCGACGCCGATGGCGTCGACAGCCAACGCCGCGTGCGTCCGCTCGGCTGTTTCTACTGGGGCGAAGTCTGGACGCTGGGGAGCTGGTGCGAACTGCGCGCCGGTTTCCGCAGCTTTCGCCTCGACCGTATCATGGCGCTGCGTTTGTCCAGCGAGCATTTTCGCGACGAACCGGGATGTGCGCTGGCCGATTTTTTACGCCACGTCGGCGCGGATAGGGAACGGCTTCAAACCGGTAGTCCGATGACGCGGGAGCAGGGCTTTTGATAGCATTTGCATAAGGCCGCAAAGGTGGGCAAACGCGCAAAGCTGGAAGAGGATTGCGCAAAATTTTTAGCCCGGAAAAATTGACCAGGGAGGAACCACAGACATGACACCGATCCAGAACGCCGGACGCCGGGTTTTTGCGCTTGTTTTGCTGATGGCCGGAATGCCGCCAGCGTTGGCCTGGTTCCCCTGCAACGGCACGCCGGGGGAATACATCATAGGAAGGACACCCGGCGGTGGCGGGATTGCCGCCACATATCTGTGCGAGGTTGCTGCGCCTGAGCCTGCCGCGCCGCAAGAGCAGCCGCTGCCGCCCCCGGCGCCGCCGTCTTATGCCGCCTTCGCGCGGGACGAGAAGCAGCCGGAAATCAGTTACACGGTCTGGGGGGTTCCGTCGCTGATAGAAGTCCGCGACGCCGCCTTCAAGGGCTGCCAGCAAGAGGGCGGCAAGGACTGCCGGGTGCTGCTGGTGGTCGAGCCGAACGAATGGTGTATGTTGGCGCTGGATGGCGAAAACAAACTGTTTCCCGGAAAAGCCGAATTGACGCCCGGAACACCCGACAGCAGACTTTACGAGACCAACGCCCGCGCCATTTACAACGCTTTCAGTCAATGCGTCCGCGAGAGCCGTGTCGGCATGTGTCGGTTGGGGGAAGATCGCCTGGGCCCAAACACGGGCTGGGTGAAGAGCAAATACGTTTCCATCGAGACCGTCGAGTTCGCGCTGCAATTGACGGGCAACGACGCCATGCTCAAACAGATCAAAACACTCGACGCCAAGACCCGCGCGGTCATCGGGGATGATTATATTTTTTCCTCGCTCATGAATACCGTGCTCGACACCCGCGCCTACTGGGGCGCAGTCGCCCGCGACGGCAACAATGGGGGCGTCGTTTTCGCCTATAACCAGACCAGCGAACAGGCCGCCAAAACCGTCGCCCTGCAAGGCTGCCAACGCTCAGGCTGCAAGATCGCGCAAACCTTTGACAATACCTGCCTCGGCGTCGCCTGGCCTGACGGCCAAGGCCAAGCCGGGCTTGAACTGGCGCGTGACGCCGCAAGTCCCACCACCGCCAAAGCCGCCGCGCTCGCGCAATGTTCCGCCAAATACGGCGCTTGCACAGCCGCCGTGCGCTGCTCCGGCAGCAAATACCCCAAAGCCGATCCGGAAGGCCGCAAACCGGGGCAATAAGCAGGGCCAGAGCATCAAAATTCTTTAACACTCAATGACTTATAGAGCCAGCAATGAAGAACTTGTCCGTAAATTGGTTATCTGCACCCCATTGACCCCTCCACCACGCTGCGCGTGGTCCCCCTCCCCATTGGCTGCGCCAATAGGGAGGATCGAAAACCACGG
>JAITWU010000313.1 GCA_031285115.1 Azonexus sp.
AAGACGCCTGGCCCGCCGCTTGCCCTCACCCCCGGCCCCTCTCCCGCAAGCGGGAGAGGGGAGAAAAAGAGGCCACCGCGCCAACATGAGTGTGAACGTGTAAAACGAAACCGCTCTAAACGGCCCCGGCGGCGTGCAGGGCGGTAATCGCCGCTGGCGTATAGCCGAGTTCGGCGAGAATGGCGTCGGTATGCGCCCCCAGTTCCGGCCCGATCCAGCGAGCTTCGCCCGGTGTGGCCGATAATTTGGGCACGATGCCGGGCTGGCGAAAAGCACGCCCGTCCGGCAGGGTCGCCGTCAGCAGCATCTGCCGGGCGATGAATTGCGGGTCGGCGAACATGTCGGCCACCGAATAAATCCGCGACGACGGCACTTCAGCCGCCGCCAGCGTCGCCAGCGCCGTGGCTTCGTCATGGCTGGCGCACCAGGCGTCGATCACGGCATAAAGTTCGTCCCGCCGCGCATCGCGCCCGGCGTTGTCGGCCAGGGCCGGATCATCGGCCAGGTCGGCGCGGCCAATGGCCTGCATCAGGCGTTTGAAAATGGCGTCGCCATTGGCGCCGATGGTGAGGTGCTTGCCGTCCTTCGTCGTATGGGTGTTCGATGGCGTGATGCCGGGCATGATGTTGCCGCTCCGCTCGCGGACAAAGCCGAAGACGTCGAATTCCGGCGCCAGCGACTCCATCATGGCAAACACCGCTTCATACAGCGCGACATCGACGACCTGCCCCTCGCCGCCATTGACTTCCCTGTGGCGCAAAGCCATCAGCGCGCCGATGGCGCCCCACAGGGCGGCAATCGAATCACCGATGGAAATGCCGGTGCGCACCGGCGGTCGGTCGGGAAAGCCGGTCACATAACGAAGGCCGCCCATGGATTCGCCGACCGCGCCGAAGCCCGGCTGTTCCCGATACGGGCCGCTCTGGCCGAAGCCGGAAAGGCGCACCATGACCAACTCCGGATTTTCGGCGTGGAGCTTGTCCCAGCCGAGTCCGAATTTTTCCAGCACGCCGGGGCGAAAATTTTCGACCAGAATGTCGGCCCCGGCGATCAGGCGGCGGACGAAGGCAAGGCCATCGGGATGTTTGAGATTGGCCGTCACCGATTTTTTGTTGCGCGCCTGCACATACCACCACAGCGAGGTTCCCTCGTAGAGCTTGCGCCATTGGCGCAGCGGGTCGCCCTCGCCGGGCGCTTCGACCTTGATCACTTCGGCCCCGAACTCGGCCATGATCCGGGTGCAGAAGGGGCCAGCGATCAGGGTTCCCAGTTCGACCACCTTCAACCCGGCCAGCGGTTGCTGCGCCGCGCTCATGCTGGCTCCCAAGGTTCGACCGGCAGCGGCGAACCCCACAGGCGTTCGACCGTTGCCGCAACCGCCGCCGGACTGCCGCTGCTGCTGATCGTCAACCGACCCTGCCCGCCGCCGAGCAGAGCGGCGTCGGCGAGGCGGTTGGCGAGCTGGCGGGCAACCGCTTCGCCGGTATCGAGCAGAATCGCGCCAGCAGGCAACCGGCTGGCAATCGCCGCCCCCGCCCAAGGGTAATGCGTGCATCCCAGGACCACGACATCGGCCCCGCCAGCAGCCAGCGGCGTGACGAAACTGTCTAGCAGGCGGGCGACTTGCGGGCTGTCCGCGCCCTCGCGCTCGATGGCTTCGGCCAGGCCCGGACAAGGCTGGGCAAGAACGCGGCAGCGGCTGGCGTAGTCATCGACCAGCCGCCGGAAACGCTCGCTGCCCAAGGTGCGCGTCGTCGCCAGAACGCCGATGACGCCGGAGCGGGTCAGACCCGCCGCCGGTTTGACCCCCGGCTCCAGCGCCACCACCGGCAACGCGCTGGTCGCGCGAATACTCTGCGCCGCCGCCGCCGTCAGCGTATTGCAGGCGATGACCAGCGCCTTGGCCCCGCGCCGGGTGAGTCCAGCGGCGATCAACTCGCCGCGCTCGCGGATGAAACTCTCGGCCCGGTCGCCGTAGGGCAAAAAGCGGGTGTCGGCGAAATAGAAGAAATCTTCTTCCGGCAGACGCTCCCGCAACGCCCGCAGCACGGTCAGGCCACCGAGGCCGGAGTCGAAAACCGCAATGGGCTGATGATTGAACGGGGCGTCCACGAGGTCGGGCGAATCAACAAACGGCTGTAAACGCCGGGGCCGCCATTATCGCACTCCCGCGACCGGCGGCAGCGCCCGAAACGACGCCATTTGGAGAAAAAGTCAGTGCTCGAAGGCCAGACGGCGGTTGGCCTTCGGGCCAGCCGCCTGCCGTGGGGCGCGAAATCTTTTTGACAAGCGGGCGGCTGGCATTTCGACCCAGCGGTAAAAGACAAAGGCGGCCAGCAGACTGGCGACGAAAGCCGTCAGCAAGCCGCCCACCGCCGCTTCCGGCGATGTCCAGCCAAGACGCGACCACAACGCGCCGGTCAACACGAGAACCGGGAAATGCAGGAGAAAGAGACTGTACGAGACTTCACCGATACGAGCGACCAGCAGGCTCGGCGGCCAGATGCGGCCACGTTCGGAGCGTTCGGCAAAAAACAGCGCCAGCCCGAAGATCATGGCGATGAGCAGACGCCAGCGCCATTCGTAGAAAAGGGCCAGCGCCATGACGACGAGAAAAGCGATGAACTGCCACCGGCGTCCGCCCGCCAGCGCCCGCTGGGCGAGGATGCCCATGAAGAAATAGGGGAAGAAATACAAGGCCCAACAGGCGAACGCCGGATCGAGATTGAAATAAAACAGCGAGTAAATCGACGCGCCCCAGCCGAGCAGCATGAACAGCCCATCTTCACCACGGCCAAAGCGTTGTTGCAGGATCATGCCGCC
>JAITWU010000319.1 GCA_031285115.1 Azonexus sp.
TCTTCCGATCTCGTCTGCTGATCGCCCAAGCCATGACGGAGCCTTTGCTGCTGCTCACCCATGATGCCGTGCTTCTCGAATACACCAATCTGGTGATCGTCGTTTGATGTCAATCGCCTCGATGCCGGGTCTCGCCGATCCTCACCGCCACCCGCCATCGCGCGTTTTATCGCTCATCCCGCCGATGACGCAGCTCAATGCGCCCTACCCTTCGACTGCCTATATCACCGGTTTTTTGCGCTCGCGCGGCATTTACGCGGCGCAGCGCGATATTGCCCTGCAACTGGTGCTTGAATTGTTCACGCCGGAAGGCTTACGGGCGCTGCATGAGAAAGCCAGGCAACTACCCGGCAAAAAACGCATCCCCAGTCTGCAAGCCTTTACCGCGCAGTTTGACCGCTATCTCGCCACGGTCGGGCCAGCCATTGCTTTTTTGCAAGGGCGCGACCCGTCGCTCGCTTACCGCATCGCCAGCCGCGCCTTTCTGCCCGAAGGGCCGCGTTTTGCCGCGCTCGATGTCTATATCGACGATGAGGGTGGCGACCCACTCGCCTGGGCCTTTGGCAATCTTGGCATTCAGGACCGGGCGCGACATCTGGCGACCCTGTTTCTCAACGACCTCGCCGATGTGTTGAAAGACGCCGCCGACAGCCGCTTTGAATTTGTCCGCTACGCCGAGACGCTGGCCATGAGCCAGCCGACTTTCGCGCCGCTGGCCAAGGCGCTGGCCGCGCCGCCGACCCTGGTCGACGCGACGCTGGAGCGCCTGACGCTGGCGGCAATCGAGGCCGAACGGCCCGATGTCGTTCTCCTTTCAGTCCCCTTCCCCGGCTCCGTCTATGCCGCCTTCCGCATGGCGCAGACGATCAAACGGGCGCATCCCGGCATCGTCACGGCGCTCGGCGGCGGTTACGTCAATACCGAATTGCGCCAATTACAAGAACCGCGCGTTTTCGATTTTTTCGATTACGTCCTGCTCGATGACGGCGAACGGCCTTTGCTGGCGCTGCTGGAATATCTTGGCCTAAAAGCCCCTCTCCCCTCGCTCAGCCCCGCGCTTGGTAAAAGCCCCAATAATCTGGTCCGCACCTTTACCCGCATCAACGGCGAAGTCCGCTGGTTCAACGCCTGCCAACCCGACATACCGTTTGCCGAAACCGGCACGCCAACCTGGGATGGCCTGCCGCTCGACCGTTATCTGTCGCTCCTCGACCTGCTCAATCCGATGCACCGCCTGTGGTCAGACGGGCGCTGGAACAAACTCACCGTAGCGCACGGCTGTTACTGGAAAAAATGCAGCTTCTGCGACACCCGCCTCGACTACATCGCCCGCTACGACGCCGCCCCGGCTGAAATTCTCGTCGACCGCATCGAAACCATCATCGCCGAAACCGGGCAGACCGGCTTTCACTTCGTCGACGAAGCCGCCCCGCCCAAAGCCTTGAAGGCCTTGGCCGACGAATTGCAGCGGCGCAACCGGGCGATTTCCTGGTGGGGCAATATCCGCTTTGAAAAATCCTTCACCCCGGAACTCTGCCAGCAACTCGCCGCAAGTGGCTGCATCGCCGTCTCCGGCGGGCTGGAAGTCGCCTCCGACCGGCTCCTGCGGCTCATGAAAAAAGGCGTTTCCGTCGAACAGGTGGCCCGAGTCACCCGCGCCTTCAGCGATGCCGGGATTCTCGTCCATGCCTACCTGATGTACGGCTTTCCGACGCAAACGGTGCAGGACACGGTCGATGCGCTTGAATATGTGCGCCAGTTGTTTGCCGAAGGCTGCATCCAGTCCGGCTTTTTCCACCGCTTTACCTGCACCGTCCATTCGCCGGTCGGCCAGAATCCATCCGAATACGGCATCCGCCTCAAACCCCTGCCGCCCGTCAGTTTTGCCTGCAACGACGTCGAATTCATCGACCCCGCCGGCGTCGACCACGCCCGCCTCGGCCCGGCGCTCAACAAGGCGCTCTACAACTATATGCACGGCCTCTGTCTGGACGAGGATGTGCGCAACTGGTTCGACCAGCGCGTACCAAAACCGCGCGTTGGCCGGGGATTTATTGCGCGGGCGCTGAATGGAACTGGCGCGTTCCCCGGTAATGGTTAATAGCTGCAATCAGCGCAAAGGCAATACCGGCAAGACAAACGCCGGGCCAGCGCAGCAATTGCCAGGCCCAATATCCAACTGCGGAACCGAGCGCCCCGCCACAGAAATAGCAAACCATATAAGCCGTATTGAGCTGGCTTTTGGCTTCCGGCCTTAATGCGAATACCCGTGACTGATTCGATGTCTGCATAATCTGCAAACCGCTATCCAATACCACAACCCCGATCAGGAGTATGAAAATATGCGTTTCGCCAGCCCATAGAATCAAGAAAGAAGAGGCCATGAGAAAAATGGCGAGCCAAATGACGATTCCCGGGCCGCGTCGATCAACCAGCTTGCCTGACCAAGGCGCTGCAAATACACCGGCTACCCCGGCAAGGGCAAATAACCCGGCTTCTTGCGAACCGAGAAAAAATGGTGCCTCAGCCAATAAGAAAATCAATGTCGTCCAAAAAATACTGAAAGCGGCAAACAACGCTGCGCCGGTCACAGCCGCCTCTCTCAGCCCAGCCAGTTCCCTCGCCAGTTGCCAGGGCGAAGCAATCAATTTTCCGTAAGGCAGAGAAGAAGCAGGCTGGCTGTTGGGAAGATAGCGAAAAATCAGCGCCATCATCCCAAGAATGGCGGCAATGGAACTGGCAAACACCACTCTCCAGCCGAAGTGCTCGCCGATCAATCCAGCGAATACGCGAGCCATTAAAATGCCCAGCAACAATCCACCCATGACAAAACCGATCGCCCGCCCGCGTTCACAAACCGGAGCGAGTTCAACGGCAAATGGGCCTGCCTGTTGAGCCATCGTCGAAAACACGCCAAGCATAAAACTCGCGCCAATCAAGACCAAAAGCGTAGGCGCCATGATCGCAATCATTAGCGAGATACAAGCCCCAACGGCTTGCCAGATAATCAGGCTGCGACGATTGATTCGATCCCCCAGCGGAGATAAAAGAAACATCCCCAGCGCAAAGCCAGATTGCGTAGCTGCTGAAACAGCGGTAGTCCACGAAATCTGGTCAGGAAAAGATTTGCCGATTTCGACGAGCAATGGCTGGTTATAGTAAATAT
>JAITWU010000344.1 GCA_031285115.1 Azonexus sp.
GCCGCCGGGCGCACGGCAAAATAAGGCGACAGTTGCAGCGCCGAAACGACGCTGCGCGTCTCCCCCGACGCCTGCTCGACAACCACCGCCACCGGCAGGTTTTTGATGTCGAAGGTCAAACCGTAGCCAAACAGAATCAGCATCACCAGCGGCAACACCACGCCAATGGCAATGGCGCTCGGGTCGCGCAGAATCTGCCAGGTTTCCTTGCGGGTCAGCGCGATGACGCGGCGCAGGCTCGATGCGGCGGGCATCAGGCGGCCCCTCGCTGGTTTGTTTGATTGGGTTGATTTTGCTGCTCCTGCCGCGCCGCTTCGACAATCGCGATAAACGCATCCTCCATCGTCGGCGCCCGGCCATCAGGCCGTTTGGCCTTGGCCCGAATGGCGGCAGGCGGGCCTTCGGCGAGCGCCGCGCCGCCGTCCATGATGATGATGCGGTCGCAGTATTCGGCTTCTTCCATGAAATGCGTGGTGACGATGACAGTCACGCCCTGCTCCGCCAAGGCCGTGATGCGGCCCCAGAATTCGCGCCGGGCCAAGGGATCAGCGCCGCTCGTCGCTTCGTCGAGAAAGAGGATTTCCGGCTCGTGCAAAAGGGCGGCGGCCATCGCCAGACGGCGCTGGTAGCCGCCGGGCAACTGGCCGCTCGGCAGCGCCGCCATCGCTTCCAGCTCAAACTGCGCCTTGGCCCAGGCGATGCGCTGGCGCTTGCGCTCGCCGCGCAAACCGTAGGCGCTGGCGAAAAAGGCGAGGTTGTCATCGACCGACAAATCGCCATAGAGCGAAAATTTCTGCGCCACGTACCCCAGTTTGGCGCGCGCCGCCGCCCGCGATTTGCCAAGATCGGCCCCGGCGACGCGCAAGCGCCCGCCGGTGGCCGGAATCAGCCCGCACAACAGGCGGAACGTCGTGCTCTTGCCCGCGCCATTCGGCCCCAGCAAGCCGTAAATTTCGCCACGCCGGACTTGAAAGGAAACATGATCGACGGCGGTGAAATCGCCAAAGGTGCGCAGCAAATCATCGACTTCAACCACCACCGCACCCGCTTCGCCCGCCGCGCGGCGTTGCAGTTCGATGTGGCTCGATTGAATGTCGCCAACCGCCGCCCGAAAAAGCAGCATGAAGCCATCCTCGAAACGCGGCGGCGCGGGCTGGCAGGTAATGCCGTCGAGATCGCCGGGGGCTTCCGGCTGCGCCGTGACGATGCGGACCTTTCCCGCTTCCGGCGCCGCATCGACCATGCCGGGGTGGCGAAAGAGCCGGGCTTGCAACGCCCGCGCCGTGATCGCCGGGTCGGCGGCCTGGGCCATGAACACCCGCCCGGCGGCGCGCGCCGTGATTTCATGCGGTGCGCCCTGCGCCAGCACTTTGCCCTGATGCAGGGCGACGGCGTGATCGCAAAATTCCGCTTCATCGAGGTAGGAGGTGCTGACGACGACGCTCAAATCCGACTCCTGCACCAGCCGCCGGACAATTTCCCACAATTCCCGGCGCGAGAGCGGATCGACGCCGACCGTCGGCTCATCCAGCAACAACAGGCGCGGCGAGCGCACCAGGGTGCAGGCCAGCCCCAGTTTCTGCTTCATGCCGCCGGAAAGTTTACCGGCCAGACGCCCGGTAAACCGGCCCAGCGCCGTCATCGCCATGAGGCGCGGATAAATTTCCCGGCGCTCCGTCTCGCCGATGCCGTGCAAATCGGCGTACAGATCGAGATTCTGCTGCACCGTCAAATCTTCGTAGAGGCCGAATTTTTGCGGCATATAGCCGATCTGCTCCTGCACCGCCTGCGGCTCGACCGCAGCGTCGATGCCGAGCACTTCGACGACACCCGTATCAGCCGCCATCAACCCGGCCAGGAGGCGCAACAACGTGGTTTTACCCGCGCCATCGGGGCCGACCAGCGCCGTCAGCGTATTCTGCCGCGCCGTGAAAGAAACGCCGTCGAGCGCATGGACAGTTTCGCCGGTGGCGCGGCGAAAGGTTTTGTGGACGTTGCGGATGGCGACGGGATCGGTCATTACAGGGTGTAGGCGACGAAATCCTTCAATTTCCCTGCCAATTTTTCTGCGCCGGGGGGCGTAGCGCGGCAATTTCCTGCAAAGCGCCGTCCGGGTCATAGACGCGCAACAGCGACAAATAGAGCGCCTCCTGACCAGGCCGGTTGAAACGCCCACCTCGACGCGCCGCGCCCATGCCGGATTGAGGATTGCCTGCATGAGCGGGGACGATCACACGATAGCAGGCTTGATCCTGCTCCTCTCCGAGCATGACAGCCGGAATGGATGTCATCCGGCAGCGCCGCCAGCGAGCGATTCGAGATAAGCGACAACGGCGTCGGTCTGCCCTTCCTTGACGAGCGTATCGGCGGTCTTGTAGCCGAAGGCGCGCAAGGGTTCGTTACGCAGCAGGAAAGCGGCGCGTTGTTCGTCGCCCGTCATTTCTGTCGCCACGGTCAAGACCCGGATCACGTCTTGCAGGTATTTCTGCAACTGCGGCGCCTGTATTCTGGCGGTCAGCGTATTGCGATGAACATGGGCGCGTTCGGCAAGTTCCTGAACCTGAAATCCGAAGAATTCCCCGATTCGCATCGGCGACAGGTAAGGCGTCCCCGGCTCACGAAACTGCTCGGCGATGGGTTGGGCGAATTGTAAATTCATGGGACTCACCGTATGCAATTTATATGCACTTATTATGCCCCTAAAACGCCTGGCGCTCAATCGGCCACAATCCTCACCGTCGCTGGCATCCCCAGACGCAGAACATTGCCGTCATCCTTGACGAAAATCCGCGTCTCATAGACGAGGCTGGTGCGTAATTCCTCGGTCTGCACGGTTTTTGGCGTGAATTCGGCGACCGGCGAGATGAAGCCGACCCAGCCGTCGAGCGGTTGGTCGGGCTGGCTGTCGATGCGGATTTGCGCCTTCGAGCCGTTCTTGAGGCGGCTCAGATCCGGCTCCGAGACGTAGGCGCGAACCCATTTGTGGCCGATGGTGGCAAGCGACAATACGGGCTTCCCCGGCGCCGCCATTTCGCCCGGCTCCATGAGCCGGGCCTGGATCACGGCGTCGAACGGGGCGTGTAATTCGGCGTCCGCCACCTGCTGGCGCAGCAGGGCGAGTTGCGCTTCAAAGCCGCGCAACTGCGCCCTGGCCTGGGCGATGTCCTCGGCCCGCGGGCCGAGCAGCGCGAGCTTCAAGGCGTTGTCGGCCACCGCCACGTTGGCGGCGGCCATATCGGCGGCGGCCTTGGCCTGATCGACATCCTGCTGGCTGACGGCAGCCACCGCGCCCAGGGTGCGCCGCCGCTCATAGAGCGCCGTGGCGTTCGTCGCATCGGCTTTGGCTGCTTCCAGCGCCGCCCGCGCCTGGGCGATTTCTTC
>JAITWU010000392.1 GCA_031285115.1 Azonexus sp.
GGCGGCGCGACGCCCGGCGACTGGTCGTGGCGGGTATGGAGCAGCATGTTGTTCCTCGCCATTTTCGGCACGGTCATCGGCTACACCTGGTTTACCGCCGCCATGTACCAACTGGGCGCCAGCCGGGCCTCGATTTTCCTCAACCTGGTGCCGGTCTTCGCCGTCCTGCAAGCGGCCCTGCTGCTTGATGAGCGCCTCGATCCGTCGGTTCTCTTCGGCGGCTTCCTGGTGATTGGCGGCGTCTGGCTGACCACCCTGCAAAAAACCTCTCTGGAGAAACCCCTATGATTTTGACCCACGAACAAGAAATGATCCGCGATTCGATGCGCGCCTTCGCCCAGGAGCGCCTCGCCCCCTTCGCCGCCGACTGGGACAAGCACCACACCTTCCCCGCCGAAGCCTTGAAAGAACTCGGCGAACTCGGCGCTCTCGGCATGGTCGTGCCGGAAGAATGGGGCGGCGCGGGCATGGATTACATGTCGCTGGTACTGATGCTCGAAGAAATCGCCGCTGGCGACGGTGCGACCTCGACCATCGTCTCGGTGCAAAACTCGCTGGCCTGCGGCATTACGCAAAAATACGGCAGCGACCGGCAAAAGGAAGAATGGCTCAAACCGCTGGCGCGTGGCGAAAAGCTCGGCTGCTTCTGCCTCACCGAACCGCATACGGGGTCGGACGCCGCCGCCATCACCACCCGCGCCGAGCGCGCTGGCGATTATTTTGTTCTCAACGGCGTCAAGCAGTTCATCACCACCGGCAAACACGCCCAGGTCGCCATCGTTTTTGCCGTCACCGACAAGGCGGCGGGCAAAAAAGGCATTTCCTGCTTTCTCGTCCCCGCTGACACGCCGGGCTTCATCGTTGGCCGCACCGAAGACAAAATGGGCCAGCACGCTTCCGACACCGTGCAGATCATTTTTGAAGATTGCCGCGTGCCCGCTTCCGCCCTGCTCGGCAAGGAAGGCGAAGGCTACAGGATCGCCCTTTCCAACCTCGAAGCCGGGCGCATCGGCATCGCCGCGCAGAGCATCGGCATGGCCCGCGCCGCCTTTGAAGCCGCCGTGCGCTACGCCAAAGAGCGCGTCACCTTCGGCGTGCCGATCATCGACCATCAGGCGGTCAATTTCCGCCTCGCCGACATGAACACCCTGCTCGACGCCGCCCGCCTCATGGTCTGGCGCGCCGCCGCGCTCAAGGATGCTGGCAAGCCCTGCCTGAAAGAAGCCTCGATGGCCAAAATGTTCGCCTCCGAAGCCGCCGAAAAAATCGCTTCCGCCGCCATCCAGATTCACGGCGGCGTCGGCTACACCAGCGACTTCCCGGTCGAACGCATCTACCGCGACGTGCGCATCAGCCAGATTTACGAAGGGGCGAATGATATTCAGCGACTGGTGATTGGCCGGGCGATTGCGGCGGAGTGATGGAATTGGCAGGCCGGGATTACGCTGCGCCTGATCCCGGCTTGCGGCCAGGGCAATCGCAAGAATGACGTAGGGGCGGCATTCTGCCGCCAGCGGGCGACTAAAAGTCGCCCCTACAACCCCCTTTTTCTCCCTCATGGGCTTTTTGCAGCGGATAAAAACGGTCGTTTTGTTGTCCAAAAGCATTCATGCGATTGCCCTGGGCTTGCGGCTCTGGCGCAAACGGCGAATGGTAAAAAAACAGGATAATCCCCACCTCGCCAGCCAATAAACGACATTCACAAGGAGACAGCCGTGAGCGCAGAGCAAAACCCGATCGACTTCTGGTTCGATTTTTCCAGCCCCTACGGCTACCTCATGAGCGAGCGCATCGACGAACTCGCCGCCCGCTACGGGCGCAAGGCGCGCTGGCATCCGATTCTGCTGGGCGTCATCTTTCAGGCCACCGGCTCGCAGCCGCCGGTGGCCGACCCCGACAGCGCCAAAGCCCGCTACATCAGCAAGGATTTCCACCGCTCGGCCCGCTTCATGGGGCTGCCCTACAACCCGCCCAGCCGCTTCCCGCTGCCGACCCAGAACGCCGCCCGCGCTTACTACTGGCTGCACGGTGAGGATTGCGGCAAGGCCAGGGCATTCGCCCACGCCGTCTATCGCGCCATGTTCGTCGCCAACCGCGACATTTCATCGCCCGACACCGTGCTCGACCTCGCTGCCGCCGTCGGCGCTGACCGCGAGCAACTGACAGCGGCGCTGGCGACGCCGGAACTCAAGGAACGCCTCAAAAAAGAATGCGACGCAGCGCTGGCCGCCGGGGTTTTCGGCTCGCCGCACATCATCATCGACGGCGAAGCCTTTTTCGGCGCTGATCGCCTGCCGCAAATCGAACGCTGGCTGGCGACGGGCGGGTTTTAGCAGAGCCAGCGCATGAAACCCGCGCCCGACAATCTCCTGAAACGCCCCTCCGCCACGAGGAGCTGCCGTATGCGCATCAATCGAAGCGGTCGTTTCGATCCTCCCTGCCGCGCAGCGGCGGGGAGGGGGACCCTGCGCAGCAGGGTGGAGGGGTAGTGCTTTTGCCAAGGCCGCATACCCCTCCACCACCCGCTACGCGGGCGGTTCCCCTCCCCATTGCGCTCTGCGCAACAGGGAGGATCGAAAACCGCCG